>JAADEE010000282.1 GCA_013153575.1 Chlorobiota bacterium | reverse complement strand
TAACATACTATAATGTTTCAAACAATAAAATTTTCTTTAAAGATAAATTTATTGAAAATAATAGTGTTGTTTTGGAATTAAAATACAATCAAGAAAACAACGATAAAGCATCGGCAATTTCATCGCAATTTCCTTTTAGAATGACAAAAAATTCAAAATACGTGAACGGAATTGAATGTTTTAATCAAGTGAGTTTGTAACGTGAGTTCAATATAAGCTTTGCTCACACAAGTCATATTTATGACGTATTATTGAGATAATACAAGTATGAGGAAGTATGTGAGTTAATTAGTATTTATCAATAAAAAAGCTGGTGGCACACAATTTTTACACTAAAAATCTTTTGATATAACCCGTTATAACTTCAAAATTTTCAGCATAAACCTTATGTACCACCAACTTTCTGAGAACAAATCTTATATCGAACTCACGTTTATAACTATTTGTACCAACTTGCATACATGCTGTAATTATCAGCAATTTTATTTATCATTTCCTTAGTTTGCTCAGGTTCAATGTCTTTAACTTTTTTTGCAGGAACTCCGGCATAAATACTATTTGCTTCAACCTTAGTTCCTGATTTTACCATTGCTCCGGCAGCAATAATTGTGTTCTCTCCTATTTCAACATCATCAAGCACAATTGCACCAATACCAATTAAAACATTATTGCTAATTTTTGCTCCATGAATAACTGCATTATGTCCAACAGAAACATTATCGCCAATTTCAATAGTTGATTTTTGATATAATGTATGCAAAGTTGCATTATCTTGAATATTTACATTATTTCCAATTCGTATTGAATTTACATCACCACGTAAAACTGCTGAAAACCAAATGCTACAATTATCTCCCATAATTACATCTCCAACAACAACTGAATTTTCTGCAAAAAAACAATTTTTACCAAATTTAGGTTCAAAACCTCTTACCGATTTTATTACTGCCATTTTCTAATATAAAATTTTAAAAGTATGAAGAATTGCATCTAACTGCCTCATAAGTTCACGTTTCTTATTTTTGCCACCATATGCAAAAGCATCAACTGTAATTATTCTATCTCTTAAAGTATCAACCTGAGAAATACTAAGGTAAGGACCTCCCATAAAAACTCCTTCTTTACCATCGAGTTTCCATAAACCTTTAATTTCAGCAGTATAATTTTTATTTAGCAAAAATTCTCTAAATTCAGGTGTTACCATTCTTTCAGTAGCCATATATGTGCTATCAACAGGACCGGGAATATGATATTTAGTTATACTATCTCGTTTATTTAGCATATTTTCAAGATGAAACTGACTAGTATCAGTATATGCATATTCCCAAATTAAAATTCCTTGCGACGAACGAGGGGTTTCTCGACTTATCCAAACAAAATCAGAACTATCAACATCAATATTAAAACCTGTTGGAATGCTCATATAAATATTATGATTTTTTGCAAGTTGGTCTTTTATTTTTTTGTTAAGAAGTTTTCCGCTATAAGCTTTTATAAGCCTATCACGTTCTGCATTAACAAATGAACTTATAATTTTTTCTTCATGTTTTTTAAAAGTTTCAACAAATTCTTTATTATTTTTTGCCTTTATTGAAATTATTAATTGTGGATATGCATGTTTATCATAAGAAATTCTTATTTCTGGCTTTTTAACATTAACCGAAATTTGTGTTAAAAGAATATTTCTTGTTTTCATTAAAAACTTTGAATATGCTCTATTCGGAACATGAGTAATATCAAGCAAAGGCTCAGATTGTGGCAATAAGGAATAATCTTCATTTATTGCTTTACGAATAACTTTACCCGGCTCTTGTTCCCATTTATGGTCTGCCATAACAACCAACACTTGCCCTACTCTACCTGTTGAAGATGGCAAAATTCTTTCATTATTGCTATCGCAAGAAGTTAAAATACTTGCTAAAATTATTAAACTAAACAATATATTCTTCATAACTATTTTTTAATATTTATATAATTAAGAAACAATAAAAACACAGTTTTATTATTTATTCATAAAAAAACAGCCAAAGAAAACTTTGACTGCTAATTATTTTTTTGAACAAATTACTTTTTTTCTCCTTCGTCATCTTTTGCACTTTCCATCTCAACTTCTTCTTTCATTTCTTTTGTTGCTTTTTTGAATTCTTTCATTCCTGTGCCTAAGCCTTTCATTAATTCTGGTATTTTTTTACCTCCAAATAATAATAATACAACTATAACAATTAGTGCTATTTGCCAAGGACCAACCATTCCTGCAATTATAAAATGTGCCATTTTTCTTAGTTTTATTTATTAATTTTACAAATATATCACTTTTTTATTTCAGAAACTATCATTTCTTGTTAATTCTTATAATGATAATTTTTTAAAAGAAAAATCTTACAATATCATTCTTTAAAGCAAAAAGCATTAAAGACATTAAAATTACAAAACCTCCTATTTGTGCATATTCCATAAATTTATCGCTTGGTTTTCTTCCTGTAATCATTTCAAAAAGTACAAACATAACATGTCCGCCATCAAGTGCAGGAATAGGCAAAATGTTAACTACACCAAGCATAATTGATAAAAATGCTGTCAATAACCAGAAACTATGCCAATCCCATTGTGCAGGAAACATGCTTCCAATTGTACCAAAACTTCCTAATGAATTGTATGCTTTTGTTTCAGGATTAAAAATTAATTTAAATTGCCTTAAATAATCACTAACTTTTTCAACTCCCATTGAAAGTCCTGCCGGTATTGCTTCAAAAAATGAATAATCTTGATGTTTAGTTTCAATACCTGCTAATGAATTTACTCTTACACCAATGTGCCCAAGACTATCAACCATTACAGATATTTTTTTA
Source organism: Chlorobiota bacterium (assembly GCA_013153575.1). Lineage (GTDB taxonomy): Bacteria > Bacteroidota > Bacteroidia > Bacteroidales > JAADGE01 > JAADGE01. The sequence goes on along the minus strand of JAADEE010000282.1, from coordinate 2,548 downwards.
TTTTGAGCATCACTTCTTTTAACTGTTAGTTCAACTTCTTCATTCTTATGATTTTTAAAAAAATGTACGTATTCATCAAAAAACTTTAATGAACTGTCATTTGCAGCAATAAGTTTATCGCCAATTTTAATACCTGCTTTTTCAGCATTTGAATTTTTAAGAACATCGGCAACTTCAAATTCACTTCTTATTCCAATAAAACCATGTTTGCTATCAATCATTGATTTTATTTGAGAATCTTTAATTTTAACTTCAACAATTTTTCCATCGCGTTCAACTTGAACAGTTTTATTATCGCTTAAAAGGATTTCTTTTTGAATTTCCGAGAATTTTTCAAACTTTTTATTGTTTATTGAAATAATTTTATCACCATTTCTAAAACCTAATTCATAACCTGTTGAATCTACTGATATACCATATTTCATATTTTCAACAGGTATATAATCTTCGCCCCAAGCAAATAAAACTAAAATATAAATTACTCCTGCAAGAACAAAATTCATAATTACACCACCTAGCATAATTAGTAATCTTTGCCATGCTTTTTTAGAACGAAATTCATCGGGTTTTGGAGGTAAAGCCATTTGTTCTTTATCCATTGATTCATCAATCATTCCGGCAATTTTAACATATCCTCCAAGAGGTATCCAACCAATTCCGTATTCAGTTTCTCCTTTTTTGAATTTGAATAATGAAAACCATGGGTCAAAAAATAAGTAAAATTTTTCAACTCTTGTTTTAAATAGTTTTGCAAACCCAAAATGCCCAAACTCGTGTATAATAACAAGTATTGATAAACTTAAAAGTAATTGTACTGTTTTTATAAGAAAAACCATATTTAAAAATTCTTTTTATTTTAATAATTCTTTTGAAATTCTCCTTGCCTCTAAATCACTTTCTAAATAATCATCAATTGAAGGATTAGGCACAAAAGTAGTTTTATTAATTGTTTTTTCAATAATTTCTGACATTTCCAAAAATTTAATTTTGTCTTTCAAAAAATACTCAACTACAACTTCATTTGCAGCATTCATAACACAAGCTGTATTTCCTCCTTTATTCATTGCATCAAAAGCAATTTGTAAGTTTTTAAACTTGTTTAAATCTGCTTTTTCAAAAGTTAATTCAGGATAATTTAAAAAATTGAAACGTTCAAAATCAGTTTTTATTCTTTTAGGAAATGTTAATGCGTATTGAATAGGCAACTTCATATCGGGCAAACCCATTTGTGCCTTCATTGAACCATCGGTAAATTGCACTAATGAATGAATTATTGATTGAGGATGCACAATAACATCAATCTGCTCAGGTTTTAAATCAAAAAGCCATTTTGCTTCAATAACTTCTAAACCTTTATTCATCATACTTGCAGAATCAATGGTAATTTTTGCTCCCATTTCCCAATTAGGATGTTTTAAGGCTTGTACTTTTGTTACGTTTTTAAGTTCTTCTAAAGTTTTTGTTCTAAAAGGACCACCCGAAGCCGTTAAATAAATCTTTTCAATTTCATTATGAAGTTCACCTGCCAAACACTGAAAAATTGCAGAATGTTCACTGTCAACAGGAAGAATATTTACTGCATTTTCTTTTACAAGTTTTGAAATTATATCTCCTGCAACAACCAAAGTTTCTTTATTTGCAAGAGCAATATTTTTTTTATTTTTTATTGCATTTATAGTGGGCAAAAGTCCGGCAAAACCAACCATTGCAGTAACAACTGTATCAATTTCTTTAACTTCAACAATTTGCTCAATTGATTTATTTCCTGCAAAAACTTTTACGGGATAGCTTGAAAGTGCATCTGAAACTTCTTTATACTTCTCTTCATTTGCAATTATTACAAAATTAGGCTGAAACTCAATTGCCTGTTTTATAAGAAGTTCAGAATTATTATTTGCCGAAATAACTTCAAGCTCAAATAAATTAGGATTTGCTTTAACAACTTCTAATGTTTGTGTTCCTATTGAGCCTGTTGAGCCAAGAATTGCTATGTGCTTTTTTGTATCTTTCACAAATATTTTTCTAAAAAGTTATATAATCCCTTGGGTTTGTTGGTGTTCCTTTATGCCAAAGTTCAAAATGTAAATGAGGACCTGTTGTTTCTTCACCTGAATTTCCAACAATTGCAATTGACTCGCCTGATTTTACTCTGTCTCCAACTTTTTTTAGCAATACCGAGTTATGTTTATAAAAAGAAATTAAATCCCAATTATGCTGAATTCCAATAACATATCCTGTTTCAACACTCCATGTAGAAAGAATTACAGTACCTGATAAGGTTGCAAAAACTGTTTGATTTTTTCCTGGTACAATATCAATTCCAAAGTGTGATTTTTTAACATCAAACTCATCACTAACAATTCCCTTTAAAGGAACTATAAAATGTAAATTATTTAAAGTTTCTTTAATTTTCTCATTTTGCTCAATAACTGCTAAATTATTTGCTTCAAGTTCAGCCCTAATTATAGAATCTAAATCTGTTGTTTCAAATTCTGATTTTGAAATAACTACCGAAGTATCATTATATAAATCACTTACATTAAAAGTA
>JAADEE010000100.1 GCA_013153575.1 Chlorobiota bacterium | reverse complement strand
AAATTGCATTTTTATGTTTAATTGCATTTTGGCATTTCATTGCACCATCACCAAAAAAATAAATCTTATGCTTTTCTAATTCTGAAACAAAGGATTGCTCATCAATAATTTTTGCATTAATTTTATTTAACGGATTTAGGTTATAATCAAACAACTGTGTATAAACTTCCATTCTTCTAGCATCAATCATAGGGGCTAATAAGTCATTTTCATTTACCTCAAGAGTTTGTTTTCCGCCATAAGCCATATTTTGCAAAGTACTAACTGAAATTAATGGCTTGTTTGCTCCATATGCAATACCTTTTGCAGCCGAAACACCTATTCTTAAACCTGTATAAGAGCCGGGGCCTTTGCTTACAGCAACAGCATCAATATCTTTAACTTTAAGGTTTACTTCATTAAAAATATCTTCAATAAAAACAGTAAGAATTTTTGAATGTGCATTTTTTTCATTGCTTTCCTTACCTATTATTTTTTTACCATCTTTTGCTATTGAAACAGAGCAAATTGTTGTAGAAGTTTCTATATTTAAAATTAGTGCCATATTAAGAAAATTGTTTACAAAAATACAAAGAATAAATCAATAGTTTTAAATTATCTTTTAAAATATGTTAAATGTCACAATAAAATAAATGTGTTTTTTTATATTGCAAAAATTAAAATAAAAAAAACTAAAATGTCAATAATAAAAGATAATAATTTTAAGCCAAATGTATTTTTTAAGAATAAACACATAAATACAATTTATCGTCATTTTGTAAGTAAAACAGAAGTTAATTATGAAAGAGAAAGAATGCAAACAAGAGATGGTGATTTTTTAGATTTAGATAAAAGTTTAAAAAACTCTAATAAACTTATTTTGGCAATTCATGGTTTAGAAGGAAGTTCAGATTCAACTTATATAAAATCACTTGTACATAGTGCAAACAATAAAGGCTTTGATGTAATAGCATTAAATTTAAGAGGTTGCAGTGGTGAACAAAACAAAAAGTTAAACTCTTACCATAGCGGAAAAACTGAAGATGTATGGGATGTTATTCAATACATTAACGAAAAATATTCTTATGAAGAAATTAATATTGTAGGTTACAGCTTAGGCGGAAATTTAACTTTAAAATTTATGGGAGAATTTGCAGAAAAACTTCCTAAAAATATAAAAAGTGCTGTTGCAATATCAACACCTTGTGATTTAAAAGGTTCTGCTTATACTCTTTCAAAAGGGTTTAATAAAGTTTACCAGTATAGGTTTATAAAATCTTTAAGAAAAAAATCAGAAGAAAAATTTCAATTGTTTCCGAATAATAACTTAAATGAAAATAAAATTTTAGCATCTAAATCTTTTAAAGAATTTGATAATTATTTTACTGCAAAAGCCAACGGGTTTAAAAATGCTGATGATTATTGGAAAAAATCAAGCAGTAAACAATTTATTAAATTTATAAATAAACCGACTTTGCTAATTTCTGCATTAGACGACCCGTTTCTTAACGAAAGTTGTTATCCGTTTGAAGAAGCAAAAAATCATAAACACTTTAACTTTTTGCCAACAAAATATGGTGGACATGTAGGATTTTATCAAAATTTTAATTCTAAAAAAAACACTTGGTTAAATGATACAATACTAAATTTCATAAATAAGAGTTAAAATATTTGTTTTTTGTTTCAAATTTCGAAATTCAAATATAAAATCTTAATTTCGCTGAGTTTTTACATCTTAATTGAAATTCAATAAAATGAAAGGATATAAATTTTATAACAATATTGCAGGATGGTTTGTTTTTCTTGTAGCAGCCTTTACTTACTTATCAACAATTGAACCAACTGCAAGTTTCTGGGATTGTGGAGAATTCATAACATCGGCATATAAATTAGAAGTTGGACATCCTCCGGGTGCTCCATTTTTTATGATACTTGGAAGATTTTTCACAATGTTTTCTTTTGGAAACCCTGCACTTGTTGCAAAAATGGTAAATATTCTTTCGGCACTTATGAGCGCTTTTACAATTTTATTTTTGTATTGGAGTATAACTCATATTGCAAAAAGAATAATTACAAAATCAAAAGAACTCACACAAGGAGAATTAATTGCTGTAATTGGTAGCGGTATTGTTGGAGCTTTGGTTTATACTTTTTCTGATAGTTTCTGGTTTTCAGCAGTAGAAGGTGAAGTTTATGCAACATCTTCTTTCTTTACGGCAATAGTTTTTTGGGCTATATTAAAATGGGAAAGTGAAGCAGACCAAAAATATGCAAACCGTTGGTTAGTTTTAATTGCTTATTTAATGGGGCTTTCAATTGGTGTTCACCTTCTTAACTTATTAGCAATTCCTGCAATTGTTTTTGTTTATTATTTCAAAAAATATGAGGTTACAAAAAAAGGTATTATTTATTCAGCATTAATATCTGTTGCACTACTTTTGTTTGTAATGTACGGAATTATTCAAGGCTTATTTGTTGTAGGTTCTAAATTTGAGCTTTTGTTTACAAACACATTTGGCTTACCTTTTTATACAGGATTTCTTTTATATTTAGTTTTAATATTTGGAGGTGTAATTTTTGGTATTTATTATACTTTTAAGAAAAGCAAAGTTCTTTGGAATACTATTTTTACAATATTTGCAGTAATTCTTATTGGATATTCTTCTTTTGCTTTAATTCTTATTCGTTCTTTGGCTGATACGCCTATGAACCAAAATAAACCTGATGATGTTTTCTCATTATTAGGATATTTAAATAGAGAACAATATGGAGATAGACCTCTCGCATACGGACAATGTTTTAATTCTCGATTAGATGAAACGAACCCATATCCTGTTGTTGGAGATGTTTATTATGATAAAAAAGATAAAGATGGAAATGACAAATATGTGATTGTTGACCATAAAATTGTTAGAAATTATAAAAGTTCTGACAAAATGGTTTTTCCAAGACTTTATAGCGACCAAGCAAGCCCTGATCACATAACAGGATATTTGTATTGGACAGGGCACAAGGAAAGTGATTTCTTTTATGCAAAAACAGATCCTGAAACAAAAGAACCTATTAGAAACAGATATGGAGAAATTCAATACGATAGACAATCACAAAAGAAACTTCCTTCATTTGCAGATAATTTAAGATATTTCTTTGATTATCAATTAAATTTTATGTATTTCCGATATTTCATGTGGAATTTTGCAGGAAGGCAAAATGACATACAAGGAAATGGAAATGTAAAAGATGGTAACTGGATTAGTGGTGTTAAATTTATTGATGAAATGCGACTAGGAAATCAAGATGCCATTACAAAAGAAATGAAAAACAATAAAGCACACAATGTCTATTTCTTTTTACCTCTTTTGTTAGGAATTTTAGGAATGATATTTATGTACTCACAAGGTAAAAAAGGCATTCAATATTTTTGGGTTGTAATGTTGTTCTTCTTCTTTACGGGCGTTGCAATTGTACTTTACCTTAACCAACCTCCATTTCAGCCAAGAGAAAGAGATTATGCTTATGCAGGTTCATTCTATGTATTTGCTATGTATATTGGTTTTGGAGTGGCATTCCTTTATAAATTTCTTAAAAATTATACAAGCGAAGTTATTAGTGCAAGCGTTGCAACAATTTTAAGTATTGGAGTTCCTGTTTTAATGGCACAACAAAATTGGGACGATCATGATCGTTCAAATAGATATACAGCACGAGATTATGCAAAAAATTACCTGTCTTCTTGTGAACCTAATGCTGTTATTTTTACAAATGGTGATAATGATACTTTCCCACTTTGGTACATACAAGAGGTTGAAGGTTTTAGAACAGACGTTCGTGTAATAAACCTAAGCTACTTTAACACAGATTGGTACATTAATCAAATGAGAAAACGTGCATATAAATCTGCACCGATAAACTTCACTTTAAAGCCTGACCAGTATGAGAGAGGTAAACGCGATGTAATTTATAAAATGGAAAATCCGGGAATTTATTTGCAAGAAAAATATTCAGCAAATAAACAACGTTTTGAAAAAGATTATAAACTTATTTACGATGAATATTTAGATGTTTTAAGTAAATCAAACTTTAAAAATGTTTTTTCAAAAGAATATAAGTCATTATCAGAAGGTTATCAAGCTATTGACCCTGTTCAATTTTATTCTTTCACACAAAAACTTAATAATGATAAAATTTTAAATGACATTAAAATTGACAAAGCTATAATTGAAAAACTAAACACAAAAGTTGAAAATCTTATTACTGAAATATCTAACGCACCGGCACCATTACAAACAATAATAAATCATATAGCCCAAGAAAACAGAGCATATATGATTCCTTTACAAAATCAAGAAATGGTTAATTACTTACCAACAACAAATTTCTTACTTCCGGTAAACAAAGAAAAGGTTTTAAAAAATGGAATGGTAAAAGAAAAAGATTCAAGCAAAGTTGTTGACGCTATTAGATGGGATATCCGCAAAAACCACATTACCAAAAATGAAATGATGGTGCTTGATATGTTAGCAACAAACAACTGGAACAGACCAATTTATTTTGCAACAACTGTAGGAAATAGTTTATATATGAATCTTGAAGATTACTTTCAATTAGATGGTTTAGCATATAAAATTGTTCCTATAAAAGCAAGAGCTAAAACTTTTGGCTCCGAAGGAAGAGTAAACTCAGATGTTCTTTATGATAATATGATGAATAAATTTGTTTGGGGAGGTTTAGAAGAAAACAGTGATAAAATTTATTTTGACGAAAATAATAGGCGTTTTGTAATGAATTTTAAAAGTAGTTTTAAAGCTCTTGCAGAACAACTAATAAATGAGAATAAATTTGAAAAAGCTGAAAAAGTTCTTGATAAATGCACAAATCTATTCAACAATAATGTTGCACAATTTAATTATTATGACTTAATTTTTGCAAGACAATATTTTAAAATCAACAAAGAGAAAAAAGCTATAAATATCTTAAAAATTGCAATGGATAATTTTGAAGATGAACTTAATTATTATGTTTCTCTTGATGATAAAGAGTTACTTGGAATGCAAGATGATGTTGGCAGAATGGCGGCTGTTTATCAAGAAGCATTAAAAACTTTATACGATTATAAACAAGATAAAATAGCTGACGAATATGCATTAAGAGCATATAGTTTAATTGAAGAACGTTTTCAGTTCACACAACAAATGGCAAATTTGAATAGTGGTAGAGCACAGCAAAACTGGTATTCAAATTTACCAGATTTTAAAATGGGATTATTACAGTTTCAACTATTTTTATCGGAACATTTAGATAAATAATATAAAGTTTATTTTAATGATGTTTAAAAAAACGGAATTTATAATTCCGTTTTTTTATCTTTTTATACAAACTAAAACAAGCTACAACAATATAAACATTTCCGTTCTCCTTTTGGATTTTTTGA
>JAADEE010000115.1 GCA_013153575.1 Chlorobiota bacterium | reverse complement strand
CCTATTTTTAATAATGTATCAACTGCAATTTCTAAATATTCGGCATCTTCTGCAGTAAGTTGAATTTTAATAGGATAAAGAGTTTTTTGTGTAACAATATTATTGTTTGTTACAGAATTTAATAAGTCTTCAAATAAAATTCTTTCATGAGCTCTTGTTATACTTATTAACATTATTCCCGATTTTACGGGAGTAACAATATACTTGTTTTTTAGCTGAAATATTTTTTTATAATTATTTTCTGTTTCTGTAATTTGTTTTTGTTCAGGAACAGAAGTTTCTGTATTTATTTTAGATTCAAAACTTTCAAAAAGTCGTTCCCAGTTTTCCTCTTTTTTTTCTTTATGATATGATGTGTTTTGTATTTTCTGATTTGTTTTTTTTGTGTTCTCAAAAGGATTATAATCATTAAAATCGGAAATTTTAGGATTTTCAAAATTTAAATTATCATTTCCTGAGTATGGAATATCAACAGAGCCTTCAGTATCAAAATCAATTGTAGGAACAACATTGTATTTTCCAAGAGCTTGCCTTATTGAAGCTCTTAACAGTTGAAAAATACCATGAGAATCATCAAAGTTTATTTCAATTTTTGCAGGATGAATATTTATATCAATTTTACTTGGGTTAATTTCAAAATATAAAAAAAATGAAGGTTGAATATCAGGTTTTAAAATTTGGTCATAAGCCAAAATAATTGCTTTGTAAAAATACGGATGTTTCATAAACCGTTTATTTACAAAGAAATATTGTTCCTCGTTTCTTTTCTTTGCAATTTCCGGTTTCCCAATAAATCCTGATATTTTTAAAATACTTGTATTACTTTCAACAGGGACTAAGCTTTTGTAAATTGATTTACCAAAAATTTCAGAAATTCGTTGTTTTGTGTTCCCTTTGTTAAGTTTAAAAATTATTTTTTCGTTATGAATAAGTGAAAATGATATTTCAGGATTTGCTAAAGCAACCTTTTTAAATTCTGTAACAACATGCTTAAATTCTGTAGAATCCTTTTTTAAAAACTTACGTCTTGCCGGAATATTAAAAAATAAATTTTTTACAGAAAAATTACTTCCTTCCGGGCAAGAAATTGTTTCTTGTTTTATAATTTGAGAACCTTTTATATGAATGTATGTTCCAAGTTCTTCATTATGTAATTTTGTTTTAAGCTCAACATCTGCAACAGCTGCAATTGATGCTAATGCTTCACCCCTAAACCCCATAGATTGAATAGCAAATAAATCGTTAGCCTCTCTAATTTTAGATGTTGCATGTCTTTCAAATGCCATTCTTGCATCGGTATCCGACATACCTTTTCCATCATCAATAATTTGAATTAAGGTTCTTCCGGCATCTTTAATATTTACAGTAATGTTTTTTGCTTCTGCATCAATAGAGTTTTCAATAAGTTCTTTAACAACAGAAGCCGGTCTTTGAATAACCTCTCCTGCTGCAATTTGATTTGCAACGGCATCGGGTAGTAATTGTATAATATCGCTCATCTGTTCAGAAACTTAAAGATTTGCAAATTAACAAAATTTTATATGACTTTCATTTTTTTGTTAAAAAAATTGTTTTGTTTAAACAAAAAAAGCTGCCCACAAGAGGACAGCTTTCTAATTACTAACTTTAATATAAGGCTACGCAACTTCTTTTTTAGAAAAGAAAAGTTTTGTAGTTAAATCATATAATACACCACCGCCACCAAGTAGCATTAATGTATCAGGTAAAATTCTGAACCACATCCAACCGTCCATATCTGCAACAGCAGCACGAGTTCTTGTATAGAAATATCCTAATTCACTTGCAGCTTGTGTTTGTTCCATTCCTATAATAAATGTTGGAAGTGCAAACAATACTACACCAATTGTAAGTGACCAGAATGATAATCTTGTAATTTTTTCATTCCAAACTAAACCTTTTGCCATTGCATTTGCTCTTGTTGTCATGTATAAGAATGCTATTGAAATATAACCAAATGCACCTAATAAAGCAATATGTCCGTGAGGCATAATTAAATAAGTTCCGTGTGAGTAATAACTTATTGTTGGTGTGTTAATTACCATTCCAAAAATACCTGCTCCAATAAAGTTTAATACAGCAGAACCTGCAATCCACATAAATGGTGCTGAAAATTTGAAATCATCACCTGAATGAGCTTTTTCTTTCTTATTTTTAATTGCTTCAATAATAAGAAGTGCTAATGGAAGAGGTTCAAGAGCAGAAAAAATACCACCTATTGCAATCCAGTGCTCGTCAAGTCCTTGCCACCAGTAGTGGTGTCCTACTCCAAGTGTTCCACTCATCATAATTAAGAAAAGTTCGAACATCATAGTTTTTGTTGCCATACGTTGCGAAACTAATCCTAAAGATACTGTAAAGAATGCAATAACACCGGCAGCAAAAAGTTCAAAAGTTAATTCTACCCAAAGGTGAATAACCCACCATCTGTAATAATCATCAACAGTAAAGTTTGGTTGAATTTTATGGATAGGCATCATTCCTGCAATGTAAAGAGTTGCAATTGCAAATGCCGACCAAATAATTGTACTTACAATAGGGTTGTTTGTTTTTGCTTTTCTAATAAGTGAGAATACAAGCAAGAACCAGAACACAAGTCCTATAACCAAACCAATATCCCAAACACGACCAAGGTTTAAAAGTTCACGACCTTCATTTCCTAACCAAAACCAAACATCTCTCATTTGTCCTGTTGCACCCATGTATAAACCAATTATACTACCAACAGCAACAACAACAAGTGCTACCCAAAGTACATCAACAAGCCAAGGATATTTATGGTCTTGATTTGCAACCCAAGGAGCTATTAAAAGACCACCAACAAGCCAACCTACTGCAACCCAAAGTATTGCAAGTTGTGTGTGTATTGAACGAAGAACATTAAATGGCAATAAACTTTGTGCAAAAACAAAATCTTCCGTAGGGTTTGCATAAAGGTGTGCAAGATATGCTCCAAGCATCATTTGAATAAAAAATAATGCAGCAACAACAGGCACATATTTTAATAGTTTATTTTGCGACCTGAAAAGTTTTGTGATTTTCATTGCAGGTTCTAACTTTTCATCTTTTTCTTTTTTGAAAAGATATGCATATGAAAGATATATTACAAAGATTGTAAGAACCCATAAAATTAAAAATTCATAAAGTGAAATTTTATGAGAGTTAAAACTTACATCTTGGTCAATTAATGGTTCAGGTGGCCAGTTGTTCGACCAAGTTCTTTCGTGGGTTGTACCTTCTGTTCCCGGACGAATTGAAGATGCCACAAGTTGCGACCAATCAACAAATGCTGCAATTTTTACAGCTTCTTCAGGACGAATAACACCACCGGCAAAGGCTCTGTCTTTATCACCTTCAACTAAAAGTTTTGTTAAGTATTTAACATTTTTGTGATAAGCTTCGGCAGATGCATCTGTGTAAGTTGTGCCATTTTCAAGTAAAGTTGTTTGTTTTTTAACGTCTTCTTTTACTCTTTCTTTTACAGCACCTCTTTCAACATCACTTAAATCTTTAGCAGATTTACCATACATTTTTTGAGCATAATAGTCATATAAATACTCAATTCTATAATGCATAAAATCTGTTGTAAAATCAGGTCCCATGTATGCTCCCATTCCAAGCATTGTTCCCCAATCCATAAGGTCAAATTGTTGGAAGTAAATTTTACCTTCAACAATATCGTCGTAAGTATAAAGAACTTCACCGCTTACCGATTTAACTTCTTTTGGTAGTGGTGGAACTTCTTTCTGCAAGTTTGCAGTGTAATAAATTAGAGCAGATACCATAATTAAGGCAATAGTCCAAAAAGAGGCTGTAAGCCCTTTTCTGCTCATAAACTTGTCAAGAAAATTTTCTTTCATTTTTATATTGATTTTAAATTAATAGATAAATTGTTAAATGCTACTTTTTTGTAGTATTTTAGTGTAAAAAAATTTAATTTTTAATTAAGTCATTATTTCCTAATTGTGTTAATGATGTTTCATTAAAGGTTTTTAAAAGTTCATTTCTTGTTTTTGCCCAAACTTTGTGCATAGCACATGGGTTTTCATCACTACATTTATCAAAACCTAAAATACAACCAAGGTATTTTTCATATCCTTCAACAGCATCAATTATATTTGAAATAAAAATTTCATCGGCTTTGCGAGCAAAAGTGTAACCTCCGTTTTTACCTTGCACACTTTTTATTAAACCTGCTTTTGAAAGATTTGTCATTAAACGTCTAAGGTATTTATCTGAAATTTTTAGTTTCTCAATTAAATACTTTGCCGTGAATAATTCATTCTCATTTTTAGCCATAAAGCTTAAAATTCTAATTGCATATTCTGATGTTTTTGACAATCTCATTTAATACTACCTTTTTGTATTATTTTGCAAATGTATTAATTTTTTTCAAATATCAAAAAATAACCTAAAAAAAATTGTATTGTATATTGTTAAAACATAGGCAAATACAAAATTTTACATTTTTTTTGCAAAAAAACGCAAAAAAAATTTGGAAGTTAGAAAAATATTGTCTTACATTTGCAGTGTAATAGTTCAGTAATACACCAAAACAAAATAACGATGATAACAATTAATAATCTTGATTTCGGATATAGAAAAAACAAAAAACTTTTTTCCGAATTAAATTTAGAGTTAGAAACCGGACGAATATATGGCTTACTTGGCAAAAATGGTTCCGGTAAAACAACATTAATGAAGCAAATAGCTGGTTTACTTTATGCGCAGAATGGTGAAATTATTCTTAATGGTGAAAATCCTAAAAAAAGAAGTCCAAAGTTTTTATCAAGTTATTTTATGGTTCCCGAGGAATTTGAAACACCTCCTGTTACTGTTAAAAATTTTTTAAAAATTACAGCTCCGTTCTATCCTTTTTTTAATGAAGGTGATTTTTATAAATATTTATCGGAATTTAATTTGGATGTTGATGGAAAGTTAAGCAATCTTTCTTTCGGACAAAAAAAGAAAGTTATGCTTTCATTCGGACTTGCAACACATACGCCTGTTGTGCTTTCGGATGAGCCTACAAATGGGCTTGATATTCCTTCAAAAAGTACATTCAGAAAAATTATGGCATCTGCAATTAATGAAGACAGATTGTTTGTAATTTCAACACATCAAGTGCGTGATATTGAGGGCATTATCGATGCAATAGTTGTTCTTGATAATGGTAAGATAATCTTTAATCAAGATCTTGAAACCGTTTCTGACAAGTTAAGTTTTAAAACTTTAAAAAGTTTAGACGAAGATGATGTGCTTTATGCAGAAAAACATCTTAACACCTACGAAGCAATTGTGAGAAAAAAAGATGAAGAACATTCTCACATAAACATGGAATTATTGTTTAATTCAATTATTGAAAAAGACAGTAAAGTTGTAAATGAATTTTAGAATCGAGAAATAAAAAAC
>JAADEE010000105.1 GCA_013153575.1 Chlorobiota bacterium | reverse complement strand
TTTTTATTTCTTAAATAATATCTTTGTAAAAGATAAATTAAAACGTGTATGTCAATCTGCAAAATAGGTCATCTTCAACAATATGAACTTCATAAAATGAAAAATAAATTAATTATTCGAGATTATAAAAATGGTGATTTTGAAAAAGTTCAATCATTTTGGGAACTTTTAAAAATGGGAGGTGAAGAAAGGAAAGATGATAATGATGTAATAATGAGAACAATAAAAAATGGCGGCAAACTTATTATTCTTGAAAAAAATAATTCAATTATTGGAACTGCATGGCTAACAAATGATACAAGACGTACTTATTTTCATCATTTTGGAATACACCCTGATTTTCAGAAACAAGGATATGGCACAAAGTTAATGAATGAGTGCATGAAATACATTAAAGAAAAAGGTTTGCAGGTAAAAATTGAGGTTCATAAAAAAAATATTGCGGCATTAAAACTTTATAGAAATTTTGGTTTTGTTGATTTTCCTGAATATGAACTAATGATGTTGAGAGATATTTAAAAAAGAATTTTATTTTTGCCGTAATGAATAAAGGACAAGTAATAAAAGCAACAGGAAATAGGTATAATGTTATTTTTAATGACAAAGTTGTTCACTGTGTTTTAAAAGGAAAATTTAAAACAAAAGAATTTAAAACTACAAATCCGATTGCTGTGGGCGATTTTGTAGGTTTTGATTTTGAAAAAGATACTTCTTACGGACTTATCAAAAAAATATATGAAAGAAAAAATGTGTTGATGCGAAAATCAACAAATCTTTCAAGGCAAATACATATAATTGCTACAAATATTGATTTTGCAATTCTTCTTGCTACTATTTCAAAACCAACAACTTATCCTATGTTTATCGATAGGTTTTTAGTTGCTTGCGAAGCAAATAATATTGAGGCTGTTATAGTTTTCAATAAAATTGATATTTATAATGATGAGGAAAAAGAAACATTAAAATCATACAAAAAAGTTTATGAAGAGATTGGTTATAAATGTCTTGAAATTTCTGTAAAAGAAAATATTAATATTGATAAAATTCATAAACTTATCGAGAATAAAACAATTGTAATTTCTGGAAATTCAGGTGTTGGAAAATCAAGTTTGATAAATGCTCTTGAACCCGGCTTGAAGTTAAAAACTTCTGAAATATCGGAATATCATGAGCAAGGAAAACATACTACAACTTTTACTGAAATGCACAAAATTGGTAAAGGAAATATTATTGATACTCCCGGAATACGAGGTTTTGGTTTAAACAATATAAAAAAAGAGGAATTAAGTTTGTTTTTTCCTGAAATGAGAAAAATAAAAGATAATTGTAAATTTAATAATTGCACACATACGCACGAGCCACAATGTGCTGTTAAACTTGCAGTTGAAAATGGAAAAATAAATCAATTAAGATACAAAAATTATTTAAGCATATTTTATGATGAAGACGATAAACATAGGTTAGATAAATATGTTTAATTTAAAATTTTAAAATGAAAGTAATGAAGCAAATACCCTTAATATTATTGATGTTACTGTTTAGTGTAGAAGCATTTTCGCAACAACAAAATTTGCCTTTGGGCGAAGATTACAAACAGCAAATAGGTTTTGAAATTAACAAAAATGATTTTGCAATAAATACAGGTTTTAAACCTCTTTTAAAATCTGAAATTAATAAAATTAAGGATATTGATACAACAATGTACAAGCTAAAAGAAAGAGAAAATTTCTTTAAAAAACATAAAGAAACTTGGTTTTGGCGTGCTTTACTTTTTGATAATTTCATAACAGTTGAAAAAGATAATTTTAATTTATATGTTAACCCTCTTTTTTATGTTGAAACAGGCAAATTTTCAAAAGACAATACAGAGGATGATAATTATTACATAAATACGAGAGCAATTGAAATTAAAGGTGATATTGGTAAAAAGCTGTCTTTTTATTCAAGTTTCAGAGAAAATCAGGCAAAATTTCGTCCGTATATTTATGATTGGTCATGGGATAGGTTGGTTGTTCCCGGACAAGGTGCTTTAAAAAAGAACAATAATAATATTTCAACTTTCGATTTTTCTTCTGCATCAGCATATCTTTCATACTCGCCAAAAGATTGGCTGAATATTCAAATAGGACAAGACAAAGTTTTTATTGGTGAAGGACATCGTTCATTGCTTCTTTCCGATAATGCTTCAAATTATCCTTTGGCAAAGTTTAGTTTTACTTATAAATCATTCAAATATGTAACAATGTTTACTGAATTTAGAGATTTTTCAGGTGCTTATTACAGATATCATACAAAAAAACACGGAGCATTTAATTATCTTTCTTACAACTATAAAAACATTTTTGAACTAGGGCTTTTTGAAGGTGCAATTTATCAAACAACTGATACAGCAGCAGGATATTATAACGATTTTGATACTGATTATTTTATTCCTGTAATTGGAGTGAGAACTGCTGTAAATGGTTTAAACTCAAACAATAATGTTCTTATAGGTTTAAATGCAAAGCTTAAAGTTACTGATTTTATACAGGCATACGGGCAACTTGCAATTGACGATGCAGAACAGGGAAAAACTGCATATCAGGCAGGATTAAAAGTTTTTGATGTTCTTTACGGAAAACTAAAAGAGCACAATTTATATTTTCAGGTAGAATATAACTTGGCAAATCCTCGTACATACTCTCATGCATATTTAAAATATCAAACTTGGTCGCATTATAATCAAGAGCTTGCACATCCTGCGGGTTCTGATTTTAGTGAGTTTTTAATTAATACAAAATATTCTTACAAAAACTTTTTTCTTGAATATAAGTTTCAAAACCTTAACCTAAATAACAGTTCAACTTTTTCTGATATTTATATGCTTGATAGTTATACTTATTTAATGATGCCGCCTAAAATTACAATTTCGCATAACACAATTACAGCAGGGTACATAATTAACAGAAGAACAAATTTACAACTTTATGCAGGAATTGATTTAAGAACGCAAACAGAAAACAATATGTCGGTAAATTCACAATTTATTATGTTTGGGTTAAGAACATCATTGAGTAATTTTTATTATGATTTTTAGACATGAAAATAGACCCTGCGGGTTTTGAAAACCCGCAGGGTCTGTTACAAATTAAAATATAAACTTTGGTAAAGTTAAACACTAAACAAAAATAAAAATCGTTTTACCAGCAAATAGTATTTATGAGCATTTATTCTCGAAATCAGAAAATTAAATTAGGTCTTTTTATTTTAGCTGTAATAATCGGTGTTGGAATTATTTTATATTCAAGTAATTTATCGAAAAAAATTGCAGAGCAAGAAAGAATAAAAATTCAAACTTGGGCAGAAGCACTTCAAGAAACAACAGAAACACCTTTGGATGTTGAAATTAGCAAAACTCTTTATAAAATTACACTTGGGAATAAAACAATTCCTGTTATTTTATTAGATGATTCTTTAAACATAATTGGTTACAGAAATATTAAAGAAAAAAAAGCACAAGACACTGCATACTTGCAAAAAAGATTGCAAATAATGAAAGAGCAACATCAACCAATTGTAATTGAGTATGATGCAGGACATAAAAATTATGTTTATTATGAAGATTCCGAGCTTCTTAAAAACCTTGTTTATTATCCTTACATTTTAATAATTGTATTTTCATTTTTTATTGCACTTTCATATTTTGGCTTTAGTAGTTCGCGTAGGGCGGAAGAAGACAGACTTTGGGCAGGAATGGCAAAAGAAACTGCTCATCAATTAGGAACGCCAATATCTTCGCTTGTTGCTTGGGTTGAACTTCTTAAAATGAAAGGAATGGACGAAAATCTTATTGAAGAGGTTAACAAAGACATTCAACGGCTTGAAAAAATTACAGAACGTTTTTCGGGTATTGGTTCAACACCTGTTTTGGTTAAAGATAATCTTTTAAAAATTTTAACAAACTCTGTTTCATACTTAAAAATTAGGACTTCAAAAAAAGTAGAGTATATTTTAAATTATGATAAAAATGGAGAACTTTTAATTCCTATAAATGAGCCTTTATTTGAATGGTTAATTGAAAATATGTGCAAAAATGCAATTGATGCAATGCAAGGAAAAGGCAAAATAATTATTTCTGTTTTAGAGAAAAAAGATAAAGTTTTAATTGATATTGAAGATACTGGTAAAGGCATTCCAAAGGCACAATATAAAACAGTTTTTAAACCCGGCTTTACTACAAAGAAACGAGGTTGGGGACTTGGACTTTCACTTGCAAAAAGAATTATTGAAACTTACCATTCAGGGAAGATATTTGTAAAAAATTCTGAAATAGGAAAAGGAACAACTTTTAGAATTGTTTTGAATAAGTAATTATATCTTCAATTTAGTATTTTCTTTTGCTTTATTTCTGTAAACATAAGCTAAAATAATACCAGCAATTGCACCAAATAAATGACCTTGCCAAGAAACGCCAACTTGTCCCGGCACTATGCCTGTTAATAATGCACCACCATATAAAAATATAATTATAATACTTATAAGAATTGATTTTGCACTTCTTCTAAAGATGCCACTAAAAAGCAGGAAACCAATATAACTAAATATTACACCACTTGCACCAATATGATTTGAATTTGTTTGAGCAAAAAGCCATACAGCAAATCCGCCACCTAATATTGAAAAAATAGTTACAGGTACCCAAATTTTATTATAAAACTGTACAATTAAAAAAGTTAAAATAAAAAGAGGTATTGAGTTTGAAATAAGGTGCCCCCAACTTCCATGCAAAAATGGAGAAAGCAAAATGCCAACTAAACCGGATGTGTCTCTTGGTCTTATTCCAAATGCTCTAAAATCAATTACAAACACAATAATGTTTAGCAAATAAACTGCCCATATTATTCCAACTGCCCAAAGGGAAATAATTAAACTTTTTTTCATTTTATAAATTGTTCTTTTAATTTATATTTTTATACCAAAACTAAGACCTAACCAAGGAATAACAATTCCTGATGTTATGTACATTGTATAAATATTTATTCTATAAAAGAATCTGTTTGGCATATATTCATAACCAAAACTTGCAAAATATATATTGTAGTCATTATAATAATAAAACTTTTCTTTGCTAGGAAAATTATTATATTTCAATAATATAAGAGGTGATACTCCTGCAGAAATTAAGAAGTTCTTATTTCTTTTTTTTTCAATTTTATAAGTTGCATATATAGGGATAGCTAAATCTAGCTTTTTACAATTTCCGAACTCTTTTTCTTCCTGACCTTGCGTATTTATAAAGAAATTGATACAGTTACTTTGGTAGTAATCCATAAACCCAAGACCTAATCCAATTACAAAATTTTTATTAATATTATATTCATAGGAAACATTTGCATAAATACCACCTTTTCCTAATAACTCAATATTAATTGAATGCTTTGAAAAACTTTTATTTATGT
>JAADEE010000287.1 GCA_013153575.1 Chlorobiota bacterium | reverse complement strand
CTTTTTAAAAACAATTATTCCTATATAAAGTAAACATACAGTTAATAACCAAAAAACAATAGTTGATTTTTTTTCAAAAAACCATACTTTATACAACAACGAATCTCTAAAGCCTGCAATAACATAATAAACAGGATTAAAATCATATACCCATCTATACTTCTCCGGTACAAGCTTTATCGGCCAAAAAATTGGAGTGACCCACATACCAAATCTTACTAAAATTGCAACTATTTCACTGATATCACGGATAAATAAAACCAATGAAGAAGTTATCAATGAAATTGCAAATAAAAAAATCATTAAACAAAATATATAATATAAAATCTGTAGATTGTATACATTAAACTCAAAACCGTAATATTTGTATAAGATTAATAAAAAAATTATCAATACTGAATAAATTAAAAAATTCGACACGATTTTAATTGTAGGTAAAAATATTGGATTAAATTTTGTTTTTTTTATTAAAAAAGATTTTGATTTAATCGAATTAGTCGCCTGCATAAATGCATCTGCAAAATAAAACCATGGAATAACTCCGGCTAAATACCAAATGCTGTATGGATATCCGTCAATATCTGTCCTTTTAAATCCGTATTGGAAAACAATCCACATTATAATAATTGTTGCCAATGGAACAAAAAAACTCCAGAAAACACCAAACAACGAACCTAAATTTTTTTCTTTTATATCCTGCTTTAAAAGCTCAAAAAACACATTGTAATTCATATTTGAATTATATCAAATATTGCGGCCTCTTCTTTAATACAGGAGATTCAATATAATTATAAATAAAACGGGCCAAAACTATTAAAATAATTAAAAAAACAAATAAAATTAAAAACGATAATAAAACAGAATGATAGTAATGTGCTAATTTTATAAAAGGAAGTAAAAATAGAAAATGCATTAAATATATCGAATATGAATATATAGCACCGTAATACCATATTTTAGAGTTGCTTTTAAAATTAAAATAAAGATAAATCATAATCGATGACAAAACAATTGAAGTTATTTGAAACATAAAAGCTTTGGAAAAAAAATCCTTATCCAAACCGGGCTGCAATTTATACCAATACCAAACGGATAACAAAATTAAAAACAATATCGCAATAAAAAAAATATTTTTTTTGGCAAACAATGAAAAAAAATCTGGCTTGTAATTTTTTAAATATGCAAAAAAGACACCTACTATCAATGAATCGAATCTTAAAAAAATGTTTTTTCTTATATCTGTCCATGTTAAATCTGGATGGATATATACTATATAAGCTTTAATCACACCGATTAAAAAGAAAACAATTAATAAAGGAAGAAGTTTTTTTTGTGTTAAAATAAAATAAACCAAAATCAAAAATGGTATAATTAAATAAAACCACTCTTCAACACTTAAACTCCAGGAAACTGCAAAAAATTTTATTGCTTCTGAATCGAAATTTTGTAAAAAAAACAGATGTAAATACGGAATATACAACTGATTAAAAAAAAGTATATGAAAAAAGAAATAAATTAATAAAAAAAGATAATACAGTGGCAACGTTCTATACCACCTTCTGATATAAAAAATTCTTAAATTGTGATATTTGTTTTTCGAGTTTATAATATATTTATAAATTTGATCGCCGATTAAAAAGCCGCTTAATACAAAAAACAACTCAACACCTAAAAACCCACCGATACTTAAATACCATATATTAAAATTTTTAAAATGTAAATAAGTAAACAAGTGCCGAACATGTGAAAGTAGAACCAAAAAAATAGCTAAAGTTCTAAAAAAATCTAATCCGCTATTTCTTTTTTGAAGTGTTTGTTTCATTTTGTTCGTTATATATTTTTTTATAAACTTGTTGTGCAGGTTTATAATGCAGTTTTATTGCTTTTTTTAATAAGTTTTTAGTAAGTTTGCGTTTAACAACAACAGTTTTATTTTCTTCATCATAGTAGCCGTTAAAATAGATCATTGCCAAATTAAAGTAAACAGGGGCATATTTTGTATCTTTATTTACAAGGTTTTTTAATTTTTTTACGGCATCAGACTGTTTATAATCAACACCCAACCCCATATATTCCATCATTGCAATATTATTTATTGCTTGATCGTTGTCTTTAAATTTTAAGTAACAGTTATATGCTTTTTTATACTGATGTTTAGAAAAGTAATTATTACATATATCTATATTTGAAGAAGCCAATAAGATAGTTATAAAAAAAGAAAAGAAATAAACAACGCGCATTTATAACCTTTAAATTAAAAGTGTAAGGAAAGGGAAAAAAACCCGTTCCTATTAATTAGAAATTGCAGTGTTAGAAGGAATAACTCTATCTCTCGCACCGTCAATTGTCATAATAGTTACACCAGTTACACCGCTAGTTGATGTTACAAGAGGTTGACATTTCATTTTACCGTTAGGAGCGAAGTTAGGATCAATTGCTTGTGCCGCACTTAGAATATCAGCAGCTACCCATGCAGCCGCACCGTTTGCAGGCACATATGTTCCACCGTCAGTTAATGTTGCCGCAGGTACTTGGAAATTCGGAACAGTTAAACCGTTATCATCTGTACAGTTCCAATATACATCAGCATTTACGTTTTGACCGTTTGTAAGTCTGATTGCAGTTTGAGTGTCTCCGCTAGCAACTACGTAAGGAATTTGAACTGTAGTTCCTTTGTATGCCCAGTTACCACCGTTTAGGCCTTTAGTGTCATCTACGTCGATAGTTTTATCATTATCAACGTCTACACCCATTTCAACAGCAAAATTTGTACTGTTAATTTTGCTTTTACCGTCAACAGTTAATGTCATAGTAATATTGTAATCCACACTTGCTGTATTATCAGTAACATTTGTTTCAGAAGTAATACCAGTTGATGATGCACTTAATATCCCACTATTTCCTTGAAGGTTATCAGTTACACTCACTGATTTAAGAGGGATAGCCGTATCTGGTGTCACATTTGCTACAACACCATATGTTTCGATTGGAGCAAGGAATTGATCATGTGTATCTCTAACACCTAAAACTAATGTGTCAGTTGTAATGTAATTACTTGTAGTTGTTGTAGTTCCATTACATAAATCACTTGTAGTAGTGTTTGTAGCATTAAACGCAACAAATCCAGTTGCTGGATCAATGCTTGCACCAAGAGGAGTAACTACACCCATACAGATCTGATTACGTTTAACACCAACAATACCTGTTGCAGTATCGTTAAGCTTCTGAGTATCCCCTGAGTATAAGTTGAACTGCATTTGTACAGGTGAAGTTGTGTCTTTTGGATCCAATGTAACAGTTAAACCGTTCTCCGCTGTAAGAGAAGCATTGTTGTCATCACATAAGAAATATTTTAGTGAGTTACCCATAGTTGTGTCTGCATTGTCAGGCTTTAATACCAACTGGTTGTTTGCAGTATCAACGTGATCAAAAGTTAACACTCTAACTGAAGTGTTTGTGTCATCAAGTGTACAAAGGTTAATACCATCTGTATCAGCTGGAATAACACCACCAATAACTTTAATATTTAATGTCGGGTTACTTAATGAACCTGCATTAATGTCTTTTGGAATATATGTTACACTACCATCAATAGTGAAGTTTACATCTTCCTTTGTTAACGCTGAAGCTACAAGTGCTTCTACTGAAATATTATTGTCATTTACCGTAAGTGTACCCGCAAATGACATGCTTGCTGCCAATGATAATGCGGCAACAGTTGAAAGAATTTTAACTTTCATCTCATCTCCTTAATTTTTTTTTCACAAGTTTGCAAACTCGTTTGGACTTACATCGCATTGCGAATGCCAACTGCAAACTCTAATACACAGGAATTATATTATAAAAAAATAATTAAATCAAGATTTATTCTTTTAATTATTTAAAATTAATTTTTGGAAACTTTTTGTAACATCGTCTCCATCTTTTTCATTATTTATAATAATAGGTTTTACCAATATTATAAGTTCTGTCTTGTCTTTTGAATATGATACTGTTTTAAAAAGATTACCCAATATCGGTATATCTCCTAAGACTGGTACCTTATTGATAGTTTTACCTACTGTCTGTTTTATCAATCCGCCAAGCAATAACGCTTGATTAGATTTTAAAATCACATTTGTATTTAATGTTCTGTTTAATATCATCGGAGATGATATATCTGAAGTACTATTTGGCTGAGGATCACTGACTGTTTGTGATATTTTAAGTGACAACACCCCGTTAGAATGAATTGTAGGTTTTACATTAAGTATAATACCGGTGTTTCTATATTCTACACTTTGTGTCAACTGTGTAGAACCAGTATCAGTATTTGTCGATTTTGTCGATGAGCTTAAAACCGGTACCTGTGTTCCAACGTTAATACTCGCTGTTTGATTATCCAGTACCAAGAGTTTTGGTGATGAAAGAATATTTATTAAATTTTTTTGCGCTAAAAAATTCATAATACTTTGAAATGTCTGATCACTGTTAATAACACTGCCAATTAGACCACCGCTACCTATTCCCAAATTCCCAAGCGTACCTATACTGTAATTTGTGGCTCCCTGGTGTTGCAAAAACCATTCAAAACCATACTGTAACGCATCTTTTAATGTTATTTCAGCAATTGTTACTTGTATTAACACCTGTTTAGGTAAAACATCGAGTTTTTTTACCATTTTATATATTTCTTTATATTTCTTTGGAGTGGTATAAATTATCAATCTGTTTCTTTCTTCATCATTTATAACTTTAAACTTATTCGTAGTTGTTTTTTGTGTTTTTTGTTTACTCTTTTTTTTTGAAACAGGAGAGAGCTTAATATCAGTAAATAATTTATTAATAATATTAGCTAAATCTTTAGCGTTTCTGTTTCTCGGTTTATATATAAAAATCTGAGGCGATTCACTATCCACATCAATAATATCAAGTTTCCTTTTCCAAAAATCAACTAAACTAATCCATTTCTTTTTATCACTAACCAATAATAACGAATTCAGTTCAGGTATAGGCTTTATTAAAATACCAAGATCATTCAAATCATTTGCTATATTTACACCTGAAGCAGGCAATAATTCTTTTAAACGTTTCATAAAAGATTCTACATCAATATACTTTAAACCAATTATTGAAGTATACTTATGTTTCATTGTAGGGACATCCATCAAATCAATAAAAGCCAACGCTTTTTTTATGTTTTCAACATTATCAGTAATAAACAAAACATGATATTTTCTATAATTATAAATATAAGCATTAGATGATAAATAAAATTTTTTTATCATCCATTCAATTTTTGTTAAGTCAATATAATAAGAAGGCACAATTACAGTAATCTTTTGCATTGGAGAAATTTTTTTCGGAATGATTCTACCATATAATATATAGTTTGATAATTTTTCAACCTTCTTTGCTTTACCTCTGCTTATATAATATATATTGTTTTTCTTATTAATTACAATACCGTTGGAATTTA
>JAADEE010000196.1 GCA_013153575.1 Chlorobiota bacterium | reverse complement strand
CCCAAACATAACCAGCTAATACAGAACAAATTTGTCTTTTAATTTTATCTACTGTATTTTTGGCAAAAAACACAGTTTGTAAACTATTATCATACCATGCATTAACATATGTTCTGAAAGTTTCAACACCTTGTTCAATGTGTTTTACATAAGTTTCATCCCAATCAATATTTTCGCCATTTAACTGTCTTGCAACAAGTTTAGCTGCTTGCATTCCGGATTCTACAGCAAATGTAACTCCCGAAGAAAATACAGGGTCTAAAAATTCAGTTGCATTTCCTGTTAAAACAAAGCCTTCACCATATAATTTCTTAATTCCAATAGAATATCCTTCAATGTAAATTGGAGCAAAAGCAAATTCAACATCTTTAAATCGTTCTTTTGCTAAATTATCATCAGCAAGCATTGCCCTTAATTTTTCTTCTGTTGAACCGCTATATTTTTCGTAAAATTCAGGGCTTGCAACAAAGCCAACAGAAGTTTTTCCATTAGAAAATGGAATAATCCAAATCCAAACACCCGGCTGACTATCAATTATTGTAATTCTGTTACCTGATTCGCCTTCTGGTCTGTTAACATCAATAACTTGTGTGAATAAACTGTTTCTTGTTGGAAGAGCAGATGGAGCATTTAAATCTAAAATGTTTGGAATAACTCGTCCATACCCACTTGCATCAATAACAAATTTTGCTTCAATGTTTGATTTATTTCCATTTTTATCTTCAATTTCAACTATTTGTGAGTTTTTTGAAAATTTAATATCTTTTACAGACGTTTCATACAAAATTTTTGCACCTTTATTTTCTGCTTCATCTGCTAATACTTTGTCAAAATCATCACGAGGAACTTGCCATGTCCACGACCAACCATCAGTATATTGTTCATCAAAATTAAATGTACATTCTTCATTACCTCTTAAAAAAACAGCACCATATTTTTTTTGAAAACCTTGTTTTTTAAGGATGTCAAGATATCCTGCTTCTTCAAAAACGTCCATACATCTTGGCAATAAACTTTCGCCAATTACAAATCTTGGAAATTTTTGTTTTTCTACAATTGTAACATTAAAGTTTTCTTTTCTTAAAATTCCTGCTGCAATTGTTCCTGCAGGACCTGCCCCAATAATCAAAACATCTGTTTTCATGATTTTATTTTTTGTAATTCTGAATAAAATTATTCTTTACAAATCTAAAAAAAAATATGAAAAACATAAATATAATTGCTATACAACAGAAAAAGATAATGAGTTTTTTATTTGTATTTTTACTATCTTTGTTTTAGAATTGTAGTCTAAAACCAAAAAATTAAAATTGAGAAAAATACTTCATAAAATTAGTATCATTACAAATGTTATTTTTGCGATACTGTTAATTTTATCATACCTTTCTACACTTATAAGCCCTGAAAAGATTTCTTTTCTTGCTCTTTTAGGTTTGTCGTTTCCTTTTTTGCTATTAATTAATTTTATTTTTCTGATATATAGAATTTATAGAAAAAAAGCATCATTATTAATTTCATTAATTGCAATTTTAGTTGGATATAATCAAATATCGAATTTTTTAAGTTTTAGTATAGGAAATGAAAATGTTAAAGAAAATTCTTTAAAAGTAATGACTTATAATGTTAGAATGTTTGATATTTATAACTGGAGCAAGAATGAAAATACATCAAATAATATCTTAAATATTATAAAAAATGAAGATGCCGATGTTATTTGTTTGCAAGAGTTTTATTCTACAAAAAAACATAACTGGAAAAAAAGAATATTTAAAGAATTAAAACTGCAAGATTTTATTGTATCATCAAAAAATAATAAATCATTCTTTGGAAATGCAATTTTTAGTAAGTATCCCATTGTTAATCAAGGGTTTCTTAAAAATGCATTCCCAACACAAAAATGTATTTATGCAGATATAAAAAAAGGAAATGATACAATTAGAATTTACACCATACATTTATCATCAATTCATTTAGATAATGATGATTATAAATTTATGAAAAACATAAAACTTGATATTGAAAATAAAGATGAAAATATTGAAGGCGTAAAAGATATTAGCACAAAACTATTAAAAGCATATAAAAACAGAGCAAAAGAAGTTGATGCAATTTTTCCGTATATTGAAAAATCACCATATAAAACAATTGTTTGCGGAGATTTTAATGATACTCCAATTTCATATACCTACCAAAAAATTAAAGGAAAATTAAAAGATAGTTTTAATGAAAAAGGTTTTGGTATAGGAAATACTTATGCCGGAAGTTTACCTCTTTTCAGAATTGATTATGTTTTTCATAGTTCAGATATTAGTACAGCATCTTTTAAAATAATTCCCGAAGAATTATCAGACCATTATCCTGTTATTGTAAATTTAAATCTTTAAAATATGAAACTTACACTTGGTTTTTCAACCTGCCCAAATGATACATTTATTTTTGATGCAGCTGTTCATCATAAAATTGATACAGAAGGTATTGAGTTTGATTTAGTTCTTGGAGATGTTGAAGAATTAAACAAAAAAGCATTTGAGGGTGAAATTGATATTACAAAGTTAAGTTATCATGCTTATGCTTATGCATCAAGAAATTATGTTTTGCTTAATTCCGGCAGTGCATTAGGAAATAATAATGGTCCGTTATTAATTAGTAAACAAAAAATATATCCTGATGAAGTTAATGATTTAAAAATTGCTATACCCGGAAAATATACTACGGCAAATCTTCTTCTTGGCATTGCTTTTCCACAAGCTAAAAATAAAATTCCTTACCTTTTTTCAGATATTGAAACTGCCCTCTTAGACAATGAAGTTGATGCAGGTTTAATTATTCATGAAAATAGGTTTACATATGAAGCAAAAGGCTTAAAAAAAATAATTGATTTAGGAGAATATTGGGAAAATCTAACAAAAATGCCAATACCTCTTGGAGGAATTGTAATTAACAGAAAACATAGTAAAGAACTTCAATTAAAAGTTAGCAATATTATTAAAAGAAGTATTGAGTATGCATATAAAAACCCGTCTTCAAGTCTTAATTACATAAAACAATATGCTCAAGAAATGGATGCAGATGTTATGAAAAAACATATTGACCTTTATGTAAATAATTTTTCGCTTGATTTAGGCAAAGAAGGTAAACTTGCAATAAAAACATTATATAACGAAGCCTCTGAAAGAGACTTAATTCCTGAAATTTTAGATAATATTTTTATTGAAGAATAAAACTTTATTGTAATTTACCTTTTAAATAAACCTTATCAACTTTATTTGTTCCAAAGTTATACGGAATTGATGCATAGGAGTTTACAGGTTTTGTTATAATGAAACTTGCAAGTTTTCCTTTGGTTATTGAGCCAAGCTCATTTTCAAGCCCCATTGCATAAGCCCCATTTATTGTTGCGGCATTTATTGCTTCTTCGGGTGTAAGTTTCATTTTTATGCAAGATGTTGCTACAACAAAATTCATGTTTCCTGTTGGTGTGGAGCCGGGATTAAAATCAGAAGCCAAAGCAATAGGAAGTTTTGCATTTATAATTTTACGGGCAGGTGTGTAAGGTATTCCTAAAAAGAATGAACATGCTGGTAAAGCAACCGGCATAGTTTCTGATTTTTTAAGTTCTTCAATATCTTCATCATTTAAAACTTCAAGATGGTCAACTGACAATGCATTGTGTTTTATTCCTGCTTTTACCCCTCCTATTGCATTAAATTGGTTCACATGTATCTTAGGAATTAAGCCATGTTTTTTTCCTGCCTCTAAAATCATTTCTGTATCTTCAACAGAAAAATATCCTTTTTCACAAAATATATCAACAAATTCTGCTAAGTTTTCTTTTTTAATAATAGGCATCAAATCTTTAATGAGCATTTGTAAATATCCTTCTTTATCATTTTTATATTCAGAAGGTATTGCATGTGCTCCTAAGAATGTTGCTTTTATTTCAATATCATAATTTTCTTTAAGACGTTTTATTACTCTTAGCATTTTAAGTTCACTTTCAAAACTTAATCCATATCCGGATTTTATTTCAACTGCACCGGTTCCTTGTGAAATAATTTCCTCTAAGCGTTCTTTACTTTGTAAATACAACTCTTCTTCGGAAGTTTCTGCAAGTTTTTTAGCAGAATTTAATATGCCCCCACCTCTTTGTGCAATTTCTTCATAAGATAAACCGTTGATTTTGTCAACAAATTCGCCTTCTCTATTTCCTGCATAAACAAGATGTGTGTGTGAATCGCAATATGTTGGCATTATTATTCTTCCGCTTACATCAATTTCTTTTGCTTCTTTAATTTGAGGAATATTTGTCATTTTTCCAAAATCAATAATTTTTTCATCTTCAATAAGTAAAAAAGCATTTTTAATTGACGGTAAATTTTTCATTTCTTTACCAGCCACATATTTTATTTGTTCATTACGAATTTGAACAAGTTCTTTAATATTTATGAATAATGTTTTCATTAAATTATAATAAATGAAAAGATGACAAGTTTAAAATTATTTTGCAAGAATTTCGTTTACACGAAGAAGTTCTTCTCCAATACCTCTTTTGTTTTTGTTTGTTTTGTTAAAAGATATGTGTACAACTTTGTGGTTTTCATAACCAATCATAATACTTCTGAGGTTATCCATTAATGCATCAACAGCTTCAACTCCCATTCTACTTGCTAGGTATCTGTCAAAAGCAGTTGGAGAACCACCTCTTTGCATATGTCCGAGAACGTTTACTCTAACGCCTCTTGTTTTATATTTTTTACCATATTTTTTTGCAACTTCTTCAGCTCCTCCCATTTTATTTCCTTCTGCAACAATTATAATGTTTGATTTCTTTTCAGGATTTGAAAGAACTTGCTTCAGTTTTTCTTCTTGTCCGCTAATTTCAGGAATAAGTACCATTTCTGCTCCGGTTGCTATACCTGCTTTAAGTGCAATAAATCCGGCATCTCTTCCCATAACTTCAATAAAAAAAGTTCTATCATGTGAAAGTGCTGTATCTTTTATTTTATCAATTGCCTCTGTAACAGTATTTAGTGCAGTATCAAAACCTATTGTATAATCTGTTCCAAACATATCGTTATCAATTGTTCCGGGAATTCCAACAAATGGAATATTATATTCTTGCGAAAAAATTCCGGCACCCATAAAGCTTCCGTCTCCACCAATTACAACAACGGCATCAATTTTATACTTAACTAAATTATCATTTGCTTTTTTTCTTCCTTCTTTTGTTCTAAACTCTTCACTTCTTGCAGTTCTTAATATGGTTCCACCTCTATGAATAATTCCTCTTACAGATTTTGATGTTAGTTTAATGAACTCTCCGGAAATCATTCCCATGTATCCTCGGTTTATACCATAAACTTCTAAGTTATAATTTAATGCTGTTCTAACAACTGCTCTTACAGCTGCATTCATACCGGGAGCATCTCCACCAGATGTAAAAACTGCTATTCTTTTTATTCTGTTCATATTTTATTTAATATTTTGTTATTAT
>JAADEE010000216.1 GCA_013153575.1 Chlorobiota bacterium | reverse complement strand
TATAACCTTGTACATTTATCAACAGGGGATATTTTAAGAAAAGAGTTAGAAACAAATTCTAGGTTAGGACAAATTGCAAAAAACCACATGAATAAAGGAGGTTTAGTACCTGACGATATTATAATGGGTATGGTTGCAAAAGAAATTGAAGCTAATAAAGGTACTAAGGGTGTTGTTCTTGATGGTTTCCCAAGAACCGTTGACCAAGCAAAAAGTTTAGATAAACTATTGGCTAGTAAAAATTATGAAGTTTCAGCAATGTTTGCATTGGATGTTAATGATGATGAGCTTGTTAGACGTTTATTAGAAAGAGCAAAAGACGGTGGACGTGTTGATGATACTCCTGAAATTATTGAAAAAAGAATTAAAACGTATAAAATGACAACCATGAAAGTTGCAGAATATTATGCAGAAAAAGGAAAATTATACGAAATAGATGGAGTTGGAGATGTTGATAGAATATTTAATGACATTTCTAAAATTATAGATTCTTTAAGTTAAAAATAAATATAATTAATAAATAACAAAAGAAGCAAGATTTATTTGAATAAATCTTGCTTCTTTTATATTATGAATGTCCTCCAACAACAATTCTCATAATTTTAAGATTTAACCAAAAAAAACTAAAAATTTGTTTACTAAAACATATCCTTAAAAACTTTACAAATTTTGTTGGTTCTGTTGCATATGACATATTACTATATGGTATATTTTTTTCTTTACTTTTACTCATGATTTTAAATTTAAATGATTTATAAACTATTTACTTTTATTTTAATATGATTTATTCAGGTATTAAACTCCAACCGGCTTTACCTTTTGCTTTATATAAAAACATATAATGCATAAATAACTTCATCCAATGACCTGCTGTTCCTACAACACCGACAGTATCATTAATATTTCTTCCCCACTTAGGGTATTTTTCCCAATCTGCAACAATAGGCTTAACAGTCATAACTGCTGCCTGACCTTTTATAGGACCATACCCTGCAGACACAATACATGCCGCCCCCATTTTTGCCATAGAAGCCTCATGCGGATGTTCATTTTTTCCTGTTTTAATTCTATGAGCAACATTTTGTGCTACAATTTTACCAATTACACCAGATGGCATTCCTGTCCTTGGTGGTGTTGGAAATATTTTTGTTCCATTAGGACTTTGCATTGGTTTTGACATTGTATGAGGTGGTGCAAATGCAATACCAGCTGCATACATATTATCATAACTTGGATTTTGGTAAATTAAAGGCCAATCAGATGCTTTCCATTCCTCAAAAGGTTTTCCCGAATAATCAGCATCAACTTTCATCATACCATTTGCTGCAAATATTGTTGATGTTATATCTTCCCCAAGTTTATTAAAAGCTTTCATTCCTGCACCTGTAAATCCCGGAATTAACATTGCAAAATCAAATTCTTTTGTATGTTGCTCTCCGGCAAGGTTTTCATAATAAACTTTTCCCTTTTCAACTTTGTGTACTCCTGCCCTTTTTATCCACCTAACACCGTGTTCTTTCAAAATTGACTCTGCAAATATTTTTGTAGGTGTAATATATCCATTTCTTTTTACATAGGCACCTCCCATTCCAAAATCACCAAGTTCATATTCATTTGAAATCCACCATAAATCTGCAAGATGATTTAACTTTCTTTTATTTACCTCAAATGCAATGTTTAAAATATATTCAAATGCTGCTCCTTGGCAGGTTGCTAACGGATGACCGGTTCCAACCAAAAAAGTTTGTTTTTCTCCTTTTTCCATTTTCTCAAGAGATTTTTGCAAATTCTCCCAAGAATGTGCAGCATGATCATATGTACAAACAGAGTTTGTAAATTTATCAGGACCTAAGCCTTCTGTTGCTGCAAAATTTAATTTTGGTCCTGTTGCATTAATTAAAAAATCATAATCTACTTTTTCTTCTTGTCCTTCATTTTCTCCGGCTACATATTTAATTGTTACAAAACCTTTTTTAATTTCAGAATCACCTTCCGGATGAATTGAAATTGCAAGAGCTTGTTTATAAATTATTCCTTTCTTTTTATAAACAGGGGCAAGTTTAAATTTAACTTGATCAGGTTTCATTAAACCTACACCAACCCAAATATTTGATGGTACCCATTGATAGTTGCTATTAGGACTAACAATAATAACATCATGTTGTTTTTTTAGATACTTTTTTGCATATAATGCAGCAGTATGTCCGGATATTCCGGCTCCAAGAATAAGAACTTTTGCCATAGTAAATTAAATAAATTGATATATAAATATGTTATAGAACACAAAAATAACACAAAAAACAATAAAAGACAAAAATATCTTTTAATATTTTATTTTAACCATCCAAAAGCTTCTTTTCGAACTACAAACATTTGCTTGTTATCATATTGTGAAGATATTTCTAAAAATTTACTTTCTGGTAATACTGCATCTAATAAATATTCATTACCATCAATATTAATTAATGCAACAACTGTTTTAAATTGATTAATGTCAGGAATAGTCCTATCAACACACTCATTATCAATTGTATTTACTAAAACAGGATATACTTTTATTTTTGCTTTATAAAGAAGATGCATTAAAAAAAAGTTTATTTCACTACTTGAACCGCTTCTTTTTTTTATAAAATTATCAGAAATTTCAGCATACAAAGAATACTTTCCATTCCATTTTATATTTGCTTTAACAAAATCATAAATTGCTTTAACTTTTTCCATTTCACTTTGGTTGCCATTTATTATAGTGTTTAAAACAGAATCACAAGTACATTTTTTAATAATTGACAAACTAAACTTATTATTTAATAATAAACTTTCATTTAACTCTTTCCACGTTGGTAAATAATAAGTATAGTAACCAACAGGATACCTTAATGTTTCTCTTTGACTAGGAGTTCTATTAACATAATCAGGTAAAGTTGTAACCATTAAAGCTTTTGAGGCTATCCTCCAAGCAACATCATTATATTTTCTTGAGTTTATAAATTTAAGATGTATATTTATTTTTTCAGCTTCCTTTTTATTTCTAATTATAGGCATATATTTGTTTACAAACCGGTATTCTATACCCGAAAGATTAAAGGTTGTTTTATAATACTTTCCATAATAATTGTATATGTAATTTATAATTTTATCAAAATATGCAGAATCTTTTACTGTTAAACTTTCAACATTCTTAACAGAAAAAATATATTTAAAATCACTTGGCACTTTTGCTCTAAACTCACTGTAAATAACAGGTAATTCTTTCTGAAAATACCATGTATCAGGGTTTATAAGTTTTAAAGTAGGAATTGTAACTTCATACTCTAAAATTGAACCAACTTTTACATTTGGAAATTCAAATTCTGCAATTTTTAAACAACCTGTAGAATCAGAATGTTTAATATCTTTATATTTTAACTTTACAGTTTTAATTTTGCCATTTTCAAGAATATTATGAGTTACAGCTCTTACAGAAAAAGACAACTCACCGGAAAGATATTCACAACTCATATCATCATAAACAAACCTCACTTTTGCATATTTTAAACCTTCCTCGTTTAAAATTTTCATTCTAACATGTCTTTTCCTAAAAAGAAAAAGATCTTTTCCATTAGGGTTTAAATCAAAATACATTTGACCATAATCATAAAAGATTACAGCCGGAATGTTAGGATTATCATTATAAACTTTTAAATCGATTTCCTCTTTTGTTAATTTTTTCCACTTTAATGGAGCTTTTTGCGAAAAAACATCTAAAGAAAATATTGTAAGAACTAAAAAAAACAACAATACTTTTTTCATAACTATTTAACTTTAATACATTTAACTATACAATTTCACATTGTTGCATAAATAACACAAACACAATTTACTACAATATTTATTATAAAACAACAACTGCAATTTAATTTAAATGCTTTTTTTATTTTTAAACTATTATTTTACTTTTACTTTTTAAAGAAAAAAGAATGCAAAACTTCATAAATAAAATAGAACAAGCAGGAGAACTTATAAGAATAAAAACAAAAGTAGATACCGAACTTGAAATTGCAGAAATTGCCGACCGCATGGCAAAATCAAAAAACGGTGGCAAAGCTTTGCTTTTTGAAAATACAGGAACAGATTTCCCTGTTTTAATTAATGGTTTAGGTTCTGAAAAAAGAATGCAGATTGCTCTTGGCGTAAATGATTTCAATGAAATTGGTCAAGAAATTGAAGACCTTTTTAAATCAATGACATCACCCAAAAAAGGTTTTATTGAAAAGTTAAAAATGCTTCCTGAACTTGCAACAATTTCTTCTTATATGCCTAAAACTATTTCCGGCAAAGGAAAATCGCAAGAAGTTATTCATACAAACCCTGATTTATCAATTCTGCCTGTTTTAAAAACTTGGAGCAGAGATGGAGGAAAATTCATAACATTTCCGCAAGTTATTACAAAAGACCCAAATACAGGTATTAGAAATGTTGGAATGTACCGTTTGCAAGTTTTTGAAAAAGACCTTACAGGAATGCATTGGCACAAACACAAAGTTGGAGCAAGACATTTTAACGAATATAAAAAACTAGGAAAAAAAATGCCAATTGCAGTTGCCCTTGGCGGACATCCTGCATTAACTTATTCTGCAACAGCACCATTACCTGATAACATTGATGAATATATGCTTGCAGGATTTCTTCGTAAAGAAAAAGTGAAGATGGTTAAGGCAATTACGCAAGATATTGAAGTTCCTGCTGAAGCAGATATTATTATTGAAGGTTATGTTGACCCACAAGAAGATTTTATTTGGGAAGGACCATTTGGCGACCATACAGGTTTCTTTTCTTTGGCAGATTGGTATCCTAAATTTCACATAACTTGCATTACACATAAAAAAGATGCAATTTATCCTGCTACGGTTGTTGGAATACCACCTATGGAAGATGCTTATATTGCTCGGGCAACAGAACGTATATTTTTGGCACCCATTAAATTAACCATGCTTCCTGAAATGACAGACATGAACATTCCTGATGCAGGAGTTGCCCATAACTTAACACTTGTAAGTATTGAAAAAAGTTTTGCAGGACATGCTTTAAAGGTTATGAGTTCACTTTGGGGTGCAGGACAAATGATGTTTAATAAAATGCTTATTGTTTTTGATGAAAATGTTAAAATCTCAAATTATCTTGAAGCAGCACAAGTTTTATCAGAAAATGTAAATCCTAAATATGATATAAATTTCATGCGTGGACCACTTGATGTTTTAGACCATTCTTCAAGTAAATTTTCCTACGGAAGTAAAATGGGAATTGATGCAACAGAAAAATATGAAGAAGAAAAACCAAACAATGAAATTATAAAAATTAATACAAAAACTATTGAAATTGATGTAATTGAATTAAAAAACAAATATCCTGAAATTAAAGAAATTAATGACGAACTTTTAAAACAAGGAATTTCGTTTTTGTTTATTTCTATTGAAAAAAATAAAAAAAATCACATAAGAGAATTTGAGATTTTAACATTTTC
>JAADEE010000087.1 GCA_013153575.1 Chlorobiota bacterium | reverse complement strand
AAATATATGATAAAATATATACAAAAGGGCTAGATTTAAAAGGTATAAAAAAAGCGCTTTTCTTTAGTTCTCTTAGGTCAGGACAGAAATATGAAGATTATAAATCTCAAAATGTATTTTTAAAAGCAAAATTAGCATTAGATAATAAATTAGTTTTTTCTAAATGGAGAGAAGCTCTTGGAGGTGAAATAAAAATTATTGTTTCAGGAGGTGCTGCATTACAGCCAAGACTCGCAAGAGTTTTTGGTGCTGCAAAAATTCCAATTATTGAAGGTTATGGTTTAACAGAAACCTCTCCGGTTATTTCAACAAATAGGGTAGGAAACATAAGAGCTGGAACAGTTGGAGAACTACATGAAATTTCTGAGGTAAAAATTGCAGAAGATGGAGAAATCTTATACAAAGGCCCTTGTCTTATGAAAGGGTACTACAAAGATAAAGAAAGAACAGAGGAAGCAATAGATGAAGACGGGTGGTTTCATACAGGAGATATGGGAGAATTAAATGAT
The DNA here is from genome assembly GCA_013153575.1 of Chlorobiota bacterium. Classification (GTDB taxonomy): domain Bacteria; phylum Bacteroidota; class Bacteroidia; order Bacteroidales; family JAADGE01; genus JAADGE01. The sequence continues at coordinate 5,001 of JAADEE010000087.1, read as the reverse complement.
AATATTCTTACAATTACCGGTAGAAAAAAAGAATTATTTAAACTTTCAACAGGACAATATGTTGCCCCTCAAATTGTTGAAAACATAATGAAAGAATCCCAATTTATTGAACAAATAATGGTAGTTGGAGAAAATAAACGTTTTTGCTCTGCATTAATAAGTCCTAATTTTAACCATTTATATTCTTGGGCAGAAAGGCATGAAATAAAATACAATTCAGACAAAGAGTTAGTTACTAATAAAGAGGTAATAGAAAAATTCAAATCTGAAGTGGAAGAATTAAACCTAGACATTCAAAATGTAATGACAATTAAAAAATTTGTTATTGTTGATAAAGAATGGGGAGCTGACACAGGAGAATTATCTCCAACTTTAAAATTAAAGCGTGATATTCTTCTTGAAAAATATAAAGATGAAATTGAAAATATGTATGAATAATTATAACTTTATCTTAATAAAAAAATCGATTTTAATAATCGATTTTTTTTATAATGATATTAAAAATTAGAAAAAACCATATAATTGAGCATCAATTTTATCAATAACTGAGCTTAAATCTTTGGGGTTATTTATAAAATCAGTATTATTAACATCTACAATCATTAATTTTCCAAGATTGTATTCGCTAATCCATGCTTCATATCGTTCATTAAGACGTGTTAAATAGTCTAGTCTTATTGTGTTTTCATAGTCACGTCCTCTACTTTGAATTTTCTCAACAAGTTTAGGAACCTCTGCACGTAAGTAAATTAACAAATCAGGTGGCTGAACTAAGGAACTCATTAATTCAAATAAACTTTGATAATTTTCAAAATCACGAGTTGGCATTAAACCCATTGCATGTAAATTAGGAGCAAAAATTCTTGCATCTTCGTAAATTGTTCTATCTTGTATAACCGTTTTTTCCGATTTCCTAATATCTAAAACTTGGTTAAACCTGCTATTTAAAAAATACACCTGCAAGTTAAAAGACCAACGTTGCATATCTTCATAAAAATCATTTAAATATGGATTTTCATCCGCATCTTCAAAATGAGCTTCCCACTTATAATGTTTTGCTAATAAACTAGTTAAGGTTGTTTTTCCGGAACCAATGTTACCTGAAATTGCTATATGCCTACTATTTTCTTTACTGTTATACATTTTGTAAAATGTTTTTTGAAGTTTCAATTTTGTTTCAACAAATGTACAAATTAAACCATTAAACAAAAAATGAAATTTATAAGCAAACAACAATGTTTTTTTTAAAGTGTATAGCCTTTAGCAAATTAGAAAAGAAAATTATTTTAAGATATGAGGATTTATTTCTGCTCCACAAAACTTACAAAATTGAGCATCTGGGTCATGCCCTTCTTTTAAGCAATTTGGACAAACCTGCGTAGTTATTCCCTCTTTTTTATTAACCTTATTCATTTCAGATGTTATTATTCCTGTAGGTATTGCAATTATTGCATAGCCGAGTATCATAACAAATCCTGCGATAAACTTTCCTAATCCTGTAACCGGAGCAATATCTCCATAACCAACAGTTGTTAATGTTACAATTGCCCAGTAAATACTTTGTGGAATATTCGTAAAACCGGCATCTTTATCTTCAATTAAATACATTACAGTTCCAAGAATAATAACAATCATTATTACAGAAAAGAAAAAAACACCAATTCGTTGTTTACTTGCTATTAAAGCTTTAATTAGCTTCTGACTTTCTGAAACATACCTTGGAAGTTGAAAAATTCTAAAAACTCTTAAAAGCCTTAATGAACGAATTACAGCAAGACTATAAGCATTTCCTGGGATTATTAATCCTATATAAGAGGGCAATATTGTTAAAAAATCAATAATTCCATAAAAACTAAAAATATATTTAGTTTTTTTATTGACAATTACAATTCTAACAATATACTCAATTGTAAAAATTATTGTAAAAAACCACTCTGCATAATGAAATAAAACAGGAAACCTTGAATTATAACTATCAACACTTTCAAGCATTACAACAATAACGCTTAAAGACACTGCAATAAGAAGAATAATATCAAAGGCTTTTCCGGCAGGAGTATCAGCCTCAAAAACTATTTCATATAATTTAAGTTTTAACTTTTTCATAGTTTAAATATGAAATAGTATATTTACTTAGCTGTTTTTTCGAAATCAGATTTCTCTAACTTGAATAAATCTTCAAGCATAACACCAAAGTATTGTGCAATTTTAAGAGCAAGAACTGTCGATGGCACAAACTTGCCGGTTTCTACAGCATGTATCGTTTGCCTTGAAACATTAACCTGTTTTGCTAGTTCTGCCTGTGTAATTCTTTTTTTAGCTCTTTCTACACGTATAGTATTTTCCATTATTTTGTTTTGATAATTTTGATAATTCAAAAAACATACCAATAATTCATTATATTTGTTTCCATAATAAGTTGTAATCTGTTTAAAACATAAACTATACCAATTATTTAACAAATAATGTTTTTTGTTTTATAAATATCTTTTAATTTCACAATTCAAGAAAATTTTCAACTATGTTAGTAAAAACATACGGAAGTGCTGTTCAAGGTGTTGATGCAACAACAATTACTGTTGAAGTAAACATTTCACGCGGAGCAAATTTTTATTTAGTTGGGCTGCCTGATGCAGCAGTTAAAGAAAGTCAACAAAGAATTGATTCTGCTTTACGTGAAAATAGCTATAAAATACCCGGCAAAAAAGTTGTCATAAATATGGCTCCTGCTGATATTCGAAAAGAAGGTTCATCGTATGATTTAACACTTGCAATAGGAATACTTGCAGCAGACGAAAAAATAAAATCTGACGAAATAAGCAAATACATAATTATGGGAGAGCTTTCATTAGATGGAACATTACAACCCATAAAAGGAGTTTTGCCAATTGCAATTCAAGCAAGAGCTGAAAAATTTAAAGGATTTATTCTTCCTAAAGAAAATGCAAGAGAAGCTGCAGTTGTTAATAATCTTGATGTCTATGGTGTTGAAAACATAAAAGAAGTTATTGATTTTTTTAATAAGAAAATAAAACTTAAACCAACAATTGTTGATACAAGAAAAGAATTTTATGAAAATATTTCTATCTCAGATATAGATTTTTCAGACGTTAAAGGACAAGAAAATGTAAAACGAGCTTTAGAAATTGCAGCTGCCGGAGGACACAACATAATTATGATTGGACCTCCCGGTGCCGGAAAAACTATGATTTCAAAACGTATTCCAACAATACTACCTCCACTAACTTTATCAGAAGCATTAGAAACAACAAAAATACATTCAGTTGCAGGGAAAACTGAAAAAAATGCATCATTGATAACAAAAAGACCTTTCCGTTCACCTCATCATACAATTAGTGATGTTGCATTAGTTGGGGGAGGACAATTTCCTCAACCGGGTGAAATATCATTAGCACACAATGGTGTTTTATTTTTAGATGAGCTTCCTGAATTTAAAAGAAGTGTTTTAGAAGTTATGAGACAACCATTAGAGGATAGAAAAATTACAATTTCAAGAGCAAGATTTACAGTTGAATATCCTGCAAATTTTATGCTTGTGGCATCTATGAATCCTTGTCCCTGTGGTTATTACAACCATCCTGAAAGGGAATGTGTTTGTGGAACCGGAGTTGTTCAAAAATATCTAAACAAAATTTCAGGACCTTTACTTGATAGAATTGATATACATATTGAAGTTGTTCCTGTTCCTTTTGGAAAATTAGCTGATGCAGAACCTGGAGAAAAAGGAGAACTTGTTAGAAAAAGAGTAATTGCAGCCCGTGAGATTCAAGATAAACGTTTCAAAGATTTTAAAGGAATACATAGCAACTCACAAATGACTTCAAAAATGATGAATATTTATTGTAAAGTTGATGAAGCTGGCAATTCTTTACTTAAAAATGCAATGGAAAAATTAGGTTTATCTGCAAGAGCATATGACCGAATTCTTAAGGTTGCAAGAACAATTGCTGATTTAGCAAATTCTGAAAATATTAAATCAGAACATTTAGCAGAAGCCATTCAATATCGAAGTTTAGATAGAGAAAGCTGGGGATCTTAATTTTAAAATAAGAATAAAATTATGGCAGTATATGTTGGCAGATGGGATTGTACATCGTGTGGAAATATTGGAAATTTAGGCCCTAACTTGCATTGTGAAAAATGTGGCTCTCCTCGTCCTGAAAATGTAAAATTTTACATGGCAAGTGACCAAGAAGTATTAGACAAAAAGAAAATTGCACAAGCAAAGGCAGGCTCTGACTGGGTTTGTGCATTTTGCAACAGTCAAAATCATGCAACGCAAAACACATGTAATAGTTGTGGAGCATCTAAAAATGATTCTGAAAAAAAACTAAAAGAAAAAGATTACAACATAAACGATATCCCAACAAACTCTCAAAAAACACCAACTTATAGCCCCCCCAAAAAAAGTTTAAAAAAATCTAAACTAAAAATTGGATGTTTATATCTTCCTGCTTTAATTGTTAGTTTATCAATTATCTTCTTAATTCTTACATTTGCTTTTACAACACCAATAAAAGTAGAAGTTGTTGGCACACACTGGGAACGAAAAATTGAGATAGAACGCTACTTATTGCTAACAGAAAATGGGTGGAGTATTCCTCCGGGAGGACAATTAATATCCCAGCATAAAGCAATACATCATTACAACCAAATTCAAACAGGAACTGTTACAAAAACAAGAAACATTCATGTTAAAGTTGGTACAGAAACATATGTTTGTGGAAAACGAGACTTAGGAAATGGGTATTTTGAAGATAGATATTGTACAAGAGATATTTACGAAACCCGAACAGAAACTTACGAAGAGCCTGTTTATAAACAAATACCCGTTTATAAAACAGAATATACATATAAAATATGGAGATGGAAAAAAGCAAACCCTTTAAAAGAAAAAGGAAATGATTTCAAACCTAAATGGCCTGTTATTTCAGGAAACAAAATTAGAGCAATAGATAGTATTGAAAAATATTCAATCAT
>JAADEE010000096.1 GCA_013153575.1 Chlorobiota bacterium | reverse complement strand
TGAAAATTTAATTTCATCGGTAATTTTATCAGTAACAGGTTTCGTATTTTTATGGGGTATTAATGAAACAATTGAGCAAGAAGAACGTGTAAATAAAGGATGGTTTCCCAAAAAAGATAAAAATAAATAAAATGTATAAGATACATCTTTTCATAAAATAAAAATAAATAAAATGAACATAAATAAAGCTTTATTCGATAAATATAATTTGCCAACACCAAGATATACAAGTTATCCACCTGCAAATTATTTTACAGAAAGTACAAGCAACGAACAAAATGTTGAAGCATTTAAAACTTCAAACAATGAAAATCCGCAAAATGTTTCAATATACATACATATACCATTTTGTGCACATCTTTGCCTATATTGTGGATGTAATACAAAAATTACAAAAGATAAAGAGCAAATAAAAGCTTACGTTGATACTTTGCTTAAAGAAATTGACCTTTTAAGACCAGTAATTGATAAAAACAGGAAAATATCGCAAATACATTGGGGTGGAGGAACACCAAATTATTTGCCTATCGAATATATCATTAAAATTATGAATAAATTTTATGATAATTTCGATTTTATTGATAGTCCTGAAATTGCAATGGAATGTCATCCTGCACATTTAACGAAAGAATATACAAAAGAGCTTGTAAATGTAGGTTTTAACAGATTAAGTTTAGGAGTGCAAGATTTTTCTGATAAAGTTCTTGAAACAGTTCAAAGAGAAAAAGCTAAAATTCCTATCGGTGAAATGATTGATTATATCAGAAGTTTTGAAGGTGTTTCCGTAAACCTTGATTTTATTTACGGTTTGCCATTTCAAGATGAAGAAAAATATATTCAAACAATTACAAAAGCTGCTGAATTATCGCCTGATAGATTAGCTGTTTTTTCATACGCACATGTTCCTTGGCTTAAAAAACCGCAAAAAAAATTAGAGCAATATGGTTTACCTTCGGTTGATAAAAAAATAAGATTATTTCAGGCTGCATATAAAATTCTTACAGAAAGTGGCTATACATCAATAGGTTTAGACCATTTTGCAAAAGAAGATGATGAACTTACAATTGCACTTAAAAACAAAAAACTTCACAGAAATTTTCAAGGATATTCAACTGTTAAAACAACAGGACAAGTTTATGCACTTGGTGTAAGTGGAATTAGTCAACTTGAAAGTGCATATTTGCAAAACACAAAAAATATTAAAGATTACATAAAATCAATTGAGGAAGGAAAATTTCCGATTGAAAAAGTTTATTTCTTAAACAAAAACGAAAAAATTATAAGAGCTATAATTGAAAGCATTATGTGTAATATGTATCTTTCATATTCCGAAATTGCAAAGCAGTTTAATGTTTCAGTTAATGATGTTTTTGAAATTACAAAAGTTGATAAAAACGACCTTAAAGTTTTTGAGCAAGAAGGTTTAATAACTATAAATGACGATGGTATTGAATTAACAAAACAAGGTCAGTTTTTTATGAGAAATATTGCTGCTGCATTTGACCCAAATATGAAAGATAACAAAAAAAGTTTTTCAAAATCTTTATAAAAAAAGTATGCAAAAAAAAGTTGCAATAATTGGTGCAGGGATAACGGGTTTAGTAACAGCATTTTATCTAAAAAAAAATGGTGTTGATGTTAAAGTATTTGAAAAACAAAATAGAGTAGGAGGGGTTATAAATTCATTTTCAGAAAATGGTTTTATATTTGAAACAGGACCCAACAGTGGAGTACTTTCAAATATTGAAACTGTAAATTTATTTAATGATTTATCAGATTATTGTGAAATTGAAGAAGCTGATGAAACATCTAAAAAAAGATTAATTTGGAAAAATAATAAATGGAATGCACTTCCATCAGGCTTATTTACAGCAATTTCTACACCGTTATTTACTTTTTCTGATAAAATTAGAGTACTTGGAGAACCATTTCGTAAAAAAGGAACAAACCCTCATGAAAACTTATCAGATATGGTAAAAAGAAGACTTGGAAAAAGTTTTCTTGATTATGCTATTGACCCGTTTATTTCAGGAATTTATGCAGGAAATACTGACTATTTAATTCCTAAATATGCACTTCCTAAACTTTATAATTTAGAACAAGAATACGGAAGTTTTATAAAAGGTGCAATAAAAAAACAGAAAGAACCCAAAACTGAGGATGACAAAAAAATTACAAAAGAAGTTTTTTCTGTAAAAGGAGGATTAGTTGAGCTTATTAATGCACTTGCAAAAAATATTGGAGAAGAAAATATTAAAACAAATTGTAATAATTTAGAAGTTAAATTTGAAGACAATTTGTTTATTGTTGATAATGAGAAATATACAAATGTAGTTTCAACGGTAAATACACAAGCAATAAAAGAAGTTTTTTCATTTTTAGGAGAAGAAGAATTGAAAAATATTCTTAACTTAAAATATGCAAAAGTTGTAGAAGCAGCAATTGGTTTCAATAATTGGGAAGGAAATGATATAAAAGCATTCGGAGGTTTAGTTCCCGGAAAAGAAAAAAAGAATATTTTGGGTGTGTTGTTTATGTCTTCAATTTTTGAAAACAGAGCACCAAAAAATGGAGCATTGCTAACAGTTTTTGCAGGAGGAACAAAAAGAGAAGATTTGTTTAATTTGCCGGAAGATGAGTTAAAAGAACTTATAAAAAAAGATTTACAAGAAATGATGGGTTTAAAAACTTTTAAACCTGATTTGTTTAAACTTTTTTATTATGAAAAAGCAATTGCACAATATGGAGTTGATACAAAAGAACGAATTTCAGCAGTAAATAACATTCAAGACAAATATAAAGGATTGTTTTTAGCAGGAAGCATTGTAAATGGTGTAGGAATTGCCGACAGAATAAAACAAGCAACTGACATTGCAAAGCAAATATGTAGCTAAAATGTAAGTTATACCAAACTAATTTGTATGTTATTTTGGTATGAAAAATAAAAAACATTAAAAAGCATAGATATATTTCTGTGCTTTTCTTTTTTTGCCTATCATTGCAATAATAAGAAAAAAACATATTTTATGTCAGAATTTCATTTTATTGTTATTTGGCATAACACTTGACTAAAATTTATTTAAGAATAAAGATACATAAAAACATGTTTGACGATATAGTATTTGATAATAAAAATGAGAAAAATGTAGGGATAGACATATTCCCTATAAACACTGATAATGACCCTGAACTTCTAAGTAAAGATGATTTAGAAGCAGATTTACCTTTAATGACATTAAGAAATTCAGTATTATTTCCAAAAATAATAATACCTATTGCTGTGGGCAGAAAAAAATCATTAAAGTTGGTTAAATCTGCATATAAAAAAGGGCAAGTTATTGGCATTGTTAGCCAAATTGATGAAAAAATTGAAGATCCAAAGTTTAGTGATATTTACAAGATTGGAACTTTGGCTCGTGTTGTAAAATTGCTTGAAATGCCCGGTGGAGAGCAAACAGCAGTTTTACACGGTATAAAAACATTTGAAATAACAGAAGAACTTAAAACCAAACCAAATTTAACAGTAAAGTTTAAAGTTTTAGAAACAATTGAGCCTAACGATTCGGAAAAAGATGAATATGATGCAAAATTGTTTTCAATAAAAGAGTTATCAGTTAAAATAATAAACCTTTCGGTGAATATTCCTCGTGAGGCAGCTTTTGCCGTTAAGAATATTGATGCACCTGAATTTTTAATAAACTTTGTTTCTTCAAATAGTGATTTGTCAACAAAAGATAAGCAAGAACTTCTTGAAGAAATAAATATATCGGAAAGAGCAAGTAAGTTAATAAAGCATCTTACAAAAGAAATTCAGAAACTTGAACTTAAAGACAAGGTTCAAAACAAGGCAAAAAATGAAATGAGCCAACAGCAAAAAGAATATTTTTTGCATCAGCAAATGAAGGCTATTCAGGAAGAACTTGGACAAGATTCTCCAAAGGTTGAAATTGAAGAATTAGAGAAAAAAGCAAAAAAGAAAAAATGGAATGATGAGGTTAAGAAAGCCTTCAAAAAGCAAATTAGCAGATTGAAGCAAATAAATCCAATGTCGCCGGATTATTCATATCAAATTGCTTATGCTCAAACACTTGTTGAATTGCCTTGGAATGAATATACCAAAGATAACTTTGATTTAAAACGTGCAGAAGAAATTTTAAATGAAGATCATTTTGGTTTAGACAAAGTAAAAGACCGTATATTAGAACATCTTGCAGTACTAAAATTAAAAGGCGATTTAAAAGCACCGATTTTATGTTTATATGGTCCTCCGGGTGTTGGAAAAACATCATTAGGTAAATCTATTGCAAGAGCATTAGGCAGGAAATATGCCAGAATGTCACTTGGAGGTTTGCATGATGAGGCTGAAATTAGAGGACACAGAAAAACTTATATTGGAGCAATGCCTGGAAGAATAATTCAGAATTTGAAAAAGCTTAAAACTTCAAATCCCGTTTTTATTCTTGATGAAATTGATAAAATTGGGAACGACCATAGAGGTGATCCTTCATCTGCATTGTTAGAAGTTCTTGATCCTGAACAAAATAATACGTTTCATGATAATTATTTAGAGCTTGAATATGATTTGTCGAAGATTTTATTTATTGCAACTGCAAATTCATTAAGTACAATAAAACCTGCACTTCGTGACCGAATGGAGCTTATTGATGTTTCAGGTTATATTATTGAAGAAAAAGTTGAAATTGCAAAAAGGCATCTTATACCGCGTCAATTAAAAGAACATGGAGTAAAAGCAAGTCAATTAAAATTTTCGAAAGATGCAATTGAAACAATAATTTCAAAATATACACGAGAGTCGGGTGTTCGAAATCTTGAAAAGAAAATTGCAAGTGTAATAAGAAAAGTTGCAAAGAAAATTGCAGTTGAAGAGGAATACAATAAAAACCTAAAACAAAAAGATATTATTGAATACCTTGGTGTACCTAAATTCATAAAAGGAAAATACGAAGGAAATGAATATGCAGGAGTTGTTACAGGACTTGCATGGACTTCCGTAGGAGGAACAATTCTTTTTATAGAATCAAGTGTAAGTAAAGGAAGTGGTAAGTTAAATTTAACAGGAAATTTAGGTCAGGTTATGAAAGAATCTGCAACAATTGCTTATGAGTATATAAAAGCACATGCAGATGATTTAGATATTAATGACGAAATTTTCAATAATTATAATATTCATATCCATGTTCCGGAAGGAGCAACCCCAAAAGATGGTCCTTCTGCCGGAATTACAATGGTAACATCAATAGCATCTTCTTTTACTCAAAGAAAAGTAAAAGCAAAACTTGCAATGACCGGTGAAATGACTTTAAGAGGAAAAGTTTTACCTGTTGGTGGAATTAAAGAAAAAATTCTTGCAGCAAAACGTGCTGAAATTAAAGAAATTATTCTTTCAAAAGAAAATAAAAAGGATATTGATGAAATTAATGAGATTTATTTAAAAGGACTTAAATTTCATTTTGTTGATAATATTGCAGAAGTTTTAGATATTGCACTTTTGAAACAAAAAGT
>JAADEE010000085.1 GCA_013153575.1 Chlorobiota bacterium | reverse complement strand
TTTTATTTAGTGCTTATGTTTTTAATTTTCTCATAAGAATTTAAAACTCCTTGAATTATTGAGGAACTGAAACCATTATATTCCATTTTATTTAATCCTGTGATAGTTATTCCTAAAGGAGTTGTAACTTTATCAACTTCACTTTCAGGATGAGCACCTTCTGAAATTATTAATGAGCTTGCACCTTTAACTGTTTGTGATGCAATTAATTGTGCTAATTCAGAATTAAAGCCAATTTCTATTCCTGCTTGCATACTTGCTCGGATATATCTTAATGCAAAGGCAATACCGCTTGCAGATAAAACAGTGGCAGCTCCCATTAGTTCATCATCAATAACAACACTTTTTCCAAGTTTATCAAAAACATTTTTAATGATTTCAATTTTATTTTCTCCTAATTTATTTGAAGAAATACAAGTCATTGATTCTTGAATTGAAATTGCAGTATTTGGCATTGCTCTATAAATAGCAATATCTTTTTTTGTAATATTTATAATATGTTTAATATCTAAACCTGTAACTGTTGAAATTAAAATGTGGTTATTGTTTAACTCCGGTCTAATTTCATTAATAATTGCTTCAAATTTGTGAGGTTTTACACAAACTATTAAAATATCAGAATTTTTTGTTGCTTCAATATTATTAGATGTAACTTTTACACCTTTCTCTGAGAATGAATTTAGTTTATCGGTTTTTCTTCTTGTAAGTGTTAGGTTATTAGGACTAATTAAATTTGAAATTAGTAATCCTTTAGCAATTGCTTTTCCAAGATTTCCTGCACCTATTATTGCAATTTTTTTATTCATATTTGTTTATAGTTTTAGCATTCATCCTCTTTTCTTTTAATACTAAAAACTCCTCTGCCAATTGCAATGGTTTTTTCTTTATCATCAGGATGGTAAATTGTCATTTCAGTAACAATTGAACGTCTTCGCTTACTTAAAACTTTTCCTTCGGCAATAATATCTTTTGCTTTGCCCGGGCGCAAATAATCAATTCTCATATCAATTGTTGCAACATCATCAGCAGGAGATGTTAGATATGTCATTGATGCAACACCACCTGCTAAATCAATTGCTGTTGCTGTATATCCGCCATGTAATCTTTTTGTTCTTGGGTCGCCAATAAAGTTTTCGTTATACGGAAATAATAGTTTTACAAAACCTTCTTTAATTTCAATAACTTTAACTCCAATAAGTTTTGCCATTGGAATTTTGTTTTCAACAACATCAATAAAAATATTTTTTATAAAATCATCCATAATAAATTATTTTTTGCCGTAATAAATTGAAGAAATACCAAAGGTCAGTTTTTTTTCTTTAATATTTTTAAATCCGGTTTCTTTCATTTTAGCTAAAAATTTTTCTCCATAAGGAAAAGCATCAACCGAAGCAGGTAAGTATGTGTATGCTGAATTATCTTTTGAAAATACTCTTCCAACAGTTGGTAAAATATTTTTAAAATAGAAATTATAAAGCTGTTTAATCGGAAATTTTTCAGGACGCGAAAATTCTAAAACAACAAGTTCTCCTTCTGGTTTTAAAACTCTATACATTTCAGAAAGTCCTTTTTGCAGGTTTTCAAAATTTCTTACCCCAAAGGCAACAGTTGCAGCATCAAAATGATTGTCTGGGAATTGAATATTTTCAGAATCTCCTTCTTGAAAAGATATAATATCAGATAAGTTTTTTTTCTTTACTTTTTCTTCACCAACTTTAAGCATTCCTGTTGAAATATCAATTCCAATTATTTTTTCAGGATTTAAACTTTTTTGAATTTGAATTGCAAAATCACCTGTTCCTGTTGCAACATCAAGTATGGTTTTTGCATTTTTCGATAAGAATTTTATTGATTTTTTACGCCAAATTTTATCAATGTTCATAGATAAAAAATGATTTAAGAAATCATATTTATGAGCAATATTGTCGAACATTTCAGCAACTTGCTTCTTTTTTCCTTTATCGGAATTTTTATATGGTAATACTGTTTCTGCTTTATTCAAAACTGTTGTTTTTTTAGTTATTTAGCAATCCAGAAACCCAAATATACAGCAGCCAAACCTAAAATTAAACTTGCACTAATGTATAAAAATGAAATCATAAATTGCTGTGATTGTATAAAATTAATATTTTCTAATGCAAATGTTGAGAAAGTTGTAAAACCTCCGCAAAATCCAACTGCTAAAAATAATTTCCAATTTAATGTTATTACAGAACCTTTTTCAGACATGCCCAAAATAAGACCAATAAGCAAACTACCTAATATATTTACAAAAAAAGTTCCTATCGGGTGGTTTGATGAAAATATTTTAAGCATTATTTGTCCTGAACCATATCGCAAAACGCTTCCTAAAAAGCCTCCTGCACCTATAAGTAACATATTTTGAAACATAAGCATTAAAATTTAATCTGCAAATATACGAATTTCTATTTCCTATAGCCAAACAACATTATTAAAATATTAATAACTGTATTTTTTTATATATTTTTGAAGAAAAAAACTAATGAAAACTAAATGTATTATTGTTGATGACGAACCTTTGGCAATAAAAGTTATAAAAAATCATTTGCAAAGTTTCGATGATATTGAAATTGTTGCAGAATGTAATAATGCAATTGAGGCAGATAAAATTATTAGAGAAAATGATATTGATTTAGTGTTTTTAGATATTGAAATGCCAAAAGTTTCAGGTTTTCAGTTTCTAAAATCCTTAAAGAAAGAAACTAAAATTATAATTATTACAGCATATCGAAATTATGCACTAAAAGCTTATGAATTTGATATTGTTGATTATTTACTAAAACCTGTTTCATTTGACAGATTTTATAAAGCAATTTCAAAATTTAGGAAATTGCAACAACTTACCGATGTTCATGTTTTTGGTGAAAAACAAAAGAAAATTCATCCATTTGCATATTTTAATGAAGATAAAACAATTCATAAAGTATATTTAGATGATATTATTTATATTGAAAGTTTTAGAGAGTATATAAAAATACATACTTCTGAAAAATCAATAATGACAAAATTGCCAATTAGTAAAATTGAAGAAAAACTTAAAGACCATGATTTTATTCGAATTCATAAATCATTTATTATATCTGTTTGTAAAATAAGTTCTTTTAATTCAAGGGTTATAAATATAAAAGGTAACGAATTACCTATAGGAAGGACTTATAAAGATGTGGTTATGAAAACTTTAAAGTATGATGCAGAATTATTATAAAACCCAATAACAGCCTTCGTATTTAAGATGAAATTAAAAATGCATTAATGATGCAAAGTATAGTTAATAAAATCATACTTTTGTATTTTTCGAAATTATGGCAAAAAAACTTAAAAATATTTTTAAAATTATTATTTTCTTTTCTGTTGGGATTTTAATTTTTTGGTGGGTTTCTAAAGACCAAGATTTTAATGCTTTAAAAAAAGCTTTATCACAAGCAAATTATACATGGATATTTGTTGCTTTAGTGTTAGGTATTTTTAGTCATATTAGTAGGGCAGCAAGATGGAATTTATTAATTAAACCTATGGGCTATAATCCTAAATTAATAAACTCATTTTTTTCAGTAATGATTATGTACTTGTCAAATATGGCAATACCTCGTTCAGGTGAGGTTGTTAGGTGTGGTGTTATGAGCAAAACAGAGGATATTCCTTTTACAAAACTTCTTGGCACTGTTTTTATAGAACGTGTTATTGATTTTGCAATGCTTTTTATATTTCTTGCAATAGTTTTATTTTCGCAACTTGATGAAATTTTAAAACTTATAACAAACAATCCTGATATTAAAGATAAACTTAATAATTTAACTTCTTCAACTACATCGCTTATTTTTATTGCATTATTTTTTATTTTAATTTTTGCATTAATTTATATTTTTAGAAATAAGATTATACAGACTAAACTTTTTCAAAAAATTAAAGGTATTATATTTCAATTTTCCGATGGTATAAAATCAATTTTAAAAATGGAAAAGAAGTTTGAGTTTATTGCTCATTCAATTTTCATTTGGCTAATGTATTTTTTAATGATTTATGTTGTTTTTTGGAGTTTTGATTTTACTGAAAATTTAAGTTTAATTACAGGTTTAACTGTATTTGTAATGTCGGCATTTGGTATGGTTGCACCATCGCCCGGAGGTATGGGGACATGGCATTTTATGGTAATTGAAACTCTTTATGTTTATGGAGTTGATAAATCTGATGCTTATGCATTTGCAATTGCATCGCATGAATCTATGACAATTATGATGATTGTTGTAGGAGTTGCTTCTGTAATTTTATTGCCTATTTTTAATAAGAATAAAAAATAAATTATTGAGGCGGAATACTGTCATTTAAACTTTCGCGTTTTTCAAGCATTTCATAATATTTATCATCACGTTCTAATGAATTATCATGTTTAAAACCTTTTTTAAATAAATCGGTTTTGTGTTTTTTGCGTAATCGCATATCAATGTGGTATGATGCTCCTGCAATAGGCATTATTAAAAAATGATTTTTGTCTGGTAAACTTGAAAGTCCCATTTTTATTCCGGCAAATCCGCTTATTTTTTTGCCTCGGTATCCCATAATTCCAAGTTTGCTTTCAACTGCCCAGCTGTCAACGAAATTATTTGCATAATAATCAATATCTGCAAAATAATTAAATGTTTGGTTTAAATGCCCATCAATGTCTGCACCAACATACCAAATTAATCCGGGTGTTAAAACAATAGTTTCTCGGTATAATATTGATTTGTAAATTAATGCTTGTTCATAATCACTAAAATTAAAGGCATATTTAAAACCTAAACGTAAAGTTATTAACTTATCACCTCTTGAACAATGTGATGGTTCATTTAAATAATGACTAACAATAAGTTCATTTTGTATAGCTAATGAACTTGGTACATCTGCATCAACGGGAGTGGTTTCAGTAGCAGAAAGCCCGATGTTATTATTTAAGTCTAAAGCAATCTTTGGGTAATAAAGTCCATGTCGTGATGAAAATAAGAACTTTTGATTGAATAATTTAAATTTCACCCATTGTCTTTTATAAAAAATATGAGGTAAAACAAATACTCCTAAAGGATGAAGTGATATTTGGTCTTTTTTTGTTATTCCATATTTTGCAGGTCTGAATATGCTTAATTCTAATTTCTTTTTTGCTACAGTAAAAGCAGTTCCATCAGTCCAAAGAGGGTTTTGTGCTTTTAAATTTTCAAATAAGAAAACAGAAATTATTATTAATATGGATATTTTTTTTAGCATATATGGGCAAAATTAATTCTTTGAGTTTAATTCTAATAAAAATCTATTACAAATATTTCTTACAGACTCTTTAACAGGTATAAAATTATAGTTTAAAACTTCTTTAATTTTATTATTTGAATATTTTTTAGTTTGTTGCGATGATTTTATTGTAAATTTAGTAACCCTAGGCTCTTTTCTTGTAATTGTATATCTTATTTTATCAAATATTTTTAAAGAATTAAGCATAAAGTCAGATGTTTCAATATGTGGTTTTACTGCATTTAATTCGTCTGCAATTATATTAAAAAAAGTTTTGTA
>JAADEE010000009.1 GCA_013153575.1 Chlorobiota bacterium | reverse complement strand
TAATACTATGATTTACGGAGGTAAAAGAAAAATACGTCATACTAAATCAGGAATGATAAAAGGTAAAACTAAATCATATAAAAAAGCAATTATCACATTAGCAGAAGGAGATACAATTGATTTTTACAGCAATATATAAGGAATAATGGCAGTAAAGAAAATTAATCCGGTTACACCCGGACAGAGACGAAAAATTGTTAATACTTTTGAAGAAGTAACAGCTTCAAAACCTGAAAAATCTTTAACTAAAGGTAAAAGAAAAACAGGAGGTAGAAACAATCAAGGACGCATGACAATGCGTTATATAGGTGGTGGTCACAAAAAAGCTTATCGTATTATTGATTTTAAACGCGATAAAGAAGGTGTACCTGCTACTGTTAAAACTATTGAGTATGATCCAAATAGGACTGCATTTATAGCATTGTTATTTTATGCAGATGGAGAAAAAAGGTATATTATTGCACCTAACGGATTAAAAGTTGGGGACAAAATTGTATCTGGAAAAGATGTTGCTCCGGAAATAGGAAATACTTTATATTTATCAGATATACCTCTTGGAACTATAATTCATGGTGTAGAATTACAACCAGGAAAAGGTGCAGAACTAGCAAGAAGTGCTGGAGCATATGCACAATTAGTTTCAAAAGAAGGTAGATTTGTAATTGTAAAGTTACCTTCTGGAGAGATTAGAAAAATTTTAGCAACATGTAGAGCTACAATCGGAACAGTTTCTAATTCTGACCATGCTCTTGAAAGATCTGGTAAAGCAGGAAGAACAAGATGGCAAGGAAGAAGACCTCGTGTTAGAGGAGTTGTGATGAATCCTGTTGATCACCCAATGGGAGGTGGTGAAGGTAAATCTTCTGGAGGACACCCACGTTCTAGAAATGGTATTTTAGCCAAAGGTTTTAAAACTAGAGGTAAAAAAGTATCTGATAAGTATATAATTGAAAGACGTAAAACAAAAAAACGTAGAAAATAGTTAGGAAATAAATAATATTTTATTTATGAGCAGATCACTAAAAAAAGGACCTTACATTGATATTAAACTTGAAAAAAAAGTTTTAGAAGCTAAGGATTCTGGAAAAAAAACAGTAATTAAAACATGGGCTAGAAATTCCATGATATCTCCAGACTTTGTAGGTCAAACAATTGCGGTACATAACGGAAAAAAACATATTCCGGTATATGTAACAGAAAACATGGTTGGACATAGATTAGGTGAATTTTCTCCTACCAGAACTTATAGAGGACATAAAAAGAAAAAATAATGGGTGTACGTAAAAAAGAAAGAGCAGAGAGAATTAAAGAAGCAAAAAAAGAACAATATTTTGCTGTTTTAAGAAATTGCCCTACATCTCCAAGAAAGATGAGGATGGTTGCTGACCTTATTAGAGGTGAAGATGTATTAAAAGCTCTCGATATTTTAAGATATAATCCTAAAGAAGCATCAGGAAGATTAGAGCAACTTTTAAAATCTGCAATTGCTAATTGGGAAAATAAAAACGCTGGGCAAAAACCTGAAGATAGTTCTTTGTATATTAAAGAAATACGAGTAGATGCTGCAGGTATGCTTAAAAGGTATAGACCGGCTCCGCAAGGAAGAGCTCATAGAATAAGAAAACGTTCAAATCACGTTACTCTATTTATTGATAGTAAAGAAAAATAACACATGGGACAAAAAATAAATCCAATAAGTAATAGACTTGGAATAATTAGAGGTTGGGATTCAAATTGGTTTGGAGGTGATAATTATGCCGAAAAATTAAAAGAAGACAGTCAAATTAGAGTTTATCTTAAAGCAAGATTAGCAAAAGCAGGAATTTCAAGAATTATTATTGAAAGAACTCTTAAGCTTATAACAGTAACTATTACTACTTCAAGACCAGGCATTATCATAGGTAAAGGAGGTCAAGAAGTTGATAAGTTGAAAGAAGAACTTAAAAAAATTACAGGAGGAAAAGATATTCAAATTAACATATTTGAAATCAAAAAACCTGAATTAGATGCTGTAATAGTGGCTGAGAATATTGCTAAACAAATTGAAGGAAAAATAGCATATAGAAGAGCTGTAAGAATGGCTATATCTTCTTCTATGAGAATGGGAGCTGAAGGTATTAAAGTATTAGTATCAGGAAGGCTTAATGGTGCGGAAATGGCTAGAAATGAGATGTTTAAAGAAGGAAGAACTCCTTTACATACATTAAGAGCTGATATTGATTATTATAATGCTGAGGCACTTACTAAAGTTGGTCTTATAGGAATTAAAGTTTGGATTTGTCGAGGTGAAAAATTTGGAAAACAAGATTTAACACCAAATTTTGCAAAAGCAAAATCAAAAAGACGTCCTGCTTCAAATAATAGAAAAAGCAGACCAAGAAGAAAAAATTAATTTTTGAAAGATTTAAAAATCCAATATAATGTTACAACCAAGGAAGACTAAATTTAGAAAACAGCAAAAGGGAAGAATGAAAGGTAATTCAGGAAGAGGAACTACCATCGCTTTTGGTTCTTTTGCTATTAAATCACTTGAAACAGCATGGCTAACAGGTCGTCAGATAGAGGCTGCTAGACAGGCAGTTACAAGATATATGAAAAGAGAGGGTAATATTTGGATACGAGTTTTTCCTGATAAACCTGTAACTAAAAAACCTGCTGAGGTAAGGATGGGTAAAGGTAAAGGAGAACCTGAATTATTTGTTGCTAGAGTAAAACCTGGAAGAATTCTTTTTGAAGCAGACGGTGTACCGGAAGAAGTTGCTAGAGAAGCAATGAGATTAGCAGCACAAAAATTACCTGTTTTGACAAAATTTATTGTCAGAAGAGATTACGTTGAAACAAATTAATACTAAGATTGATGAAATATTCTGAAATAAGAGAGTTAACAACAAAAGAGATTTTGGAAAGATTAGAAAACGCAGAAACAACAAAAGTTTCTTTAAGAATGAATCATAAAATATCTGATCTTGATAATCCGCATCAAATAACTGACACTAAAAGATTTATTGCTCGCTTAAAAACTGAATTAAGACAAAGAGAGATAAACGAAAATAAATCTAAATAAGATTATATACAATGGAACAAAGAAATCTAAGAAAAGAAAGAATAGGAGTTGTTACCGGAGATAAGATGCAAAAATCTATAACAGTTGTTGTTCAACGTAGGTTTAAACATCCAATATATGGTAAATTTATCACTAAATCTAAAAAGTATATTGCTCATGACGAGGAAGATACTTGTAAAATGGGTGATACTGTAAGAATTGCTGAAACAAGACCTATCAGCAAAAGAAAAAAATGGAGATTAGTTGAAATTATTGAAAGAGCTAAGTAATCATGGTACAACAAGAAAGTCGATTAAATGTAGCTGATAACAGTGGAGCTAAAGAAGTTTTAGTTATCAGAGTTTTAGGAGGAACAAAAAAACGTTATGCAACTATTGGAGACAAAGTCGTTGTAACTGTTAAAAGTGCAATTCCTGCTAGTGATATTAAAAAAGGTACAGTTGCTACAGGAGTAGTGGTTAGAACTAAAAAAGAAATCAGAAGAAAAGATGGTTCTTATATTAGATTTGACGACAATGCTGTTGTACTTTTAAATGCTGCCGGAGAAATGAGAGGTACTCGTGTTTTTGGTCCAATACCTAGAGAATTGAGACAAACTAATATGAAAATAATTTCATTAGCTCCTGAGGTTATATAAATTGAAAAAACAATTCAGATGCAAAAGAAGTTACATATTAAAAAAGGAGATATCGTTATTGTTAATTCAGGTAATGATAAAGGTAAAAAAGGTCGTGTTTTATCTGTTAATAGAGAAAAGAACAGAGCCATTGTTGATGGTGTAAATCTTGTTTCTAAACACACAAAACCAAATGCGAAATATCCTGAAGGTGGTATAATTAAACAAGAAGCTGGAATTCATATTTCAAACTTAAATGTTGTTTGCCCTGAAACAGGAAAACCTACAAGAATTGGTCGCAAATTTAATGATAACGGAAAATTAGTTCGTTATTCAAAAAAGTCTAAGAATCAACAAGAGATTAAGTAATGGATAAAAAAATTCCTACACTAAAGAAAAAATACACAGAAGAGATAATTCCTAATTTAAAAAAGGAATTCAACTACTCTAGTGTTATGCAAGTTCCAAGATTAGAAAAAATAGTTCTTAATCAAGGAATTGGACAAGGCGTTGCTGATAAAAAAATTGTTAACGCTGCTCAAGAAGAAATGACTTTAATTGCAGGACAAAAAGCAATTCAAAGAAATTCAAGATTAAACATTTCTAACTTTAAATTAAGAGAAGGAATGCCAATTGGTGTTAAAGTTACTCTTAGAAGAGAAAGAATGTATGAATTTTTAGAAAAGCTTTTAGTTGTAGCTCTTCCTCGTATGAAGGATTTCCGTGGAATTCCTAGTAAATTTGATGGAAGAGGTAATTATACTTTAGGTATTGAAGAGCAAATTATATTCCCTGAAATTGAATTAGATAAAATTAATAAAATAATGGGAATGAATATAACTTTCGTTACAACAGCAAATACTGATGAAGAAGGTTATGCTCTATTAAAACAATTTGGATTTCCTTTTAAAAAATAAAACAGTATGGCTAAAGAATCAATGAAAGCTCGTGAGAGAAAAAGACAAAAGCTTGTTGAAAAATATGCTAAGAAAAGAGCTAAATTAAAAGCTGAAGGCGATTGGGAAGGTTTACAAAAATTACCAAAGAACTCTTCTCCTGTAAGATTACACAACAGATGTAGTATTACAGGAAGACCTAAAGGATATATGAGACAATTTGGAATAAGTCGTATAACTTTTAGAGAAATGGCTTCTAATGGTTTAATACCTGGTGTAAAAAAAGCAAGTTGGTAGAATAATATAAATATTTACAAGATGATTACAGATACTGTTGCAGATTATTTAACTAGAGTGAGAAATGCTATTATGGCAAATCACAAAGTTGTAGAGATTCCTGCATCTAAATTAAAAAAAGGAATAACTGAGATTCTTTTTGATCAAGGATACATATTAAGTTATAAATTTGAAGATGATAACAAACAAGGTAATATTAAAATTGCTTTAAAATATCATCCTAAAACAAAAGTTCCTGCGATTAAAAAATTAGAAAGAGTTAGTACTCCCGGTTTAAGAAAATACACTTCAGCTAAAGATATGCCACGTGTATTAAATGGATTAGGGATTGCTATAGTTTCAACATCAAAAGGAGTAATGACAAATAAAGAAGCTGTAAGACAAAATGTTGGAGGTGAAGTTATTTGTTATGTTTATTAATACAGTTTTAAATTATAAATTATGTCACGAATAGGGAAATTGCCAATAAATGTACCAGCGGGCGTAACAATTGATATCTCAAAGGATAATGTTGTAACGGTTAAAGGTAAATTAGGCGAGTTAAAACAAAAGATACATCCTGATATCAAACTTGAGCAAGATGGAAACGTTATAAACGTTACAAGACCTTCTGACTCAAAAGAACATAAATCATTTCATGGACTTTCAAGAGTACTTGTAAATAATATGGTTGAAGGTGTTTCTAAAGG
>JAADEE010000279.1 GCA_013153575.1 Chlorobiota bacterium | reverse complement strand
AGTTGCATATTAAGTGCCATTTCAGTTTTTGAAAATTTACCGCTACCTGTTGCATAACCTTTGTTATTATCGTAAAGAGTAATTGTTTTTGCTTCAACATTGCCTTTATAATCAGCTGTTAAATCACCTTGAAATTTAGGATATTCCGTATTAAATAAATTGAATTTTTCAAACTTTGCAAAACCTTTAAACAGCTTATCTTTTAAAAATTCACCTTCCAGTTTCCCTTTAAAGTTTTTAAAACTAAAATCTACAACTCCTTTGTTGTTAACAATTTTTGCTTTTAAAAACGGAAAAGAACAATTGACAATCGGAAGTTTAATATTGTAAATATTGTTAAACGAGAACTTAGAAACATTGTTATAGTTATCTATTAAAATACCTTTAACAAAGTAATTCTTGGTAATTTTATTTTTAAATTGCCCGTGTAATTCTATTTTTTGAAAATACTTACCTTCAATATTTAAATCGATAAAACCGTTGTGGTTATCTTTAAAAACATATTGCCCTGATATTTCTATATTATTCTTTTGATAACTGCATTTACATTTTGCAAATTTAATTATTTTTCTTCCACTCTCAACTTCAATTCTTCCTGCAATGTTACCAAAATCGGTACTAAGGTTAACAGTTCCCGCCAATTCTTTCAAACTGCCTTTAACATTAACCTTAATTAATAGTTTGTTTAAAGGAGTAATGTCAACAAAGTCAGAGATATTTGCGACTAAATCAGCTGAAATTTTTGAAGAGTGAGGCAAAATCTTCCCTGATATTTTTAATACGTTTAAACCTGAAACTATTTGCAATTTTTCAACTGATAACTGTTTATCGGTTAGAAAAAATTCAGTTTCAAAAGCGAAAGGTTTACCCGAAGAAGTCAACAACAACTGTCCGTTGTCACACTTGATTTCCCCTTTGTATTGCTTTTCTGTTTCCAAAAAACTTAAACCAGCATTAACTTGTTCCAGTTTACAAATACTGTTACCGTTTTCAACTAAGTTTATTGATACTTTTGATAATTGCAATTTTTGAATTGTATTTTTTTTAAATATCGTATGTAATGTTTCAAATAAATTTTTAGGTTCTCTTGTTTTTGAAGAAGAAAATACAGACATGGGAATTGTTAACTTCACCCCTTCAATATCAGCTCTTTTCACCACTAACTTTTGTTTAAACAAATCCAAAACCGAAAATTTTAATACTATTTTTTCAATCTTGCCGTATTTTTGAGAAGTTATATTTTTAAACCGAATTTGACCTGAATAAGGGGAAAATGACATTTTCTGTATATTAACTTTATCATTTAAAATAGTTCTAAAGTTTTCTTCCAACTCAGACTTAAGGCGTGCCTTAAAAGAACTTGTATTAACATACAACCCTACACTGCCAAAAATAATCATCAAAATTATTGTTAAAAGAATTATTCCTTTTTTTAACATATTTCCCTGCTTAAACATTAAGAGTACATCGTAATTTTATCACACAAAAAGTAATCAATCCTGATATTTAAATTTATTCTATTTAATGATGTTTAAATATATTTATTTTTTATATCAACTGTGAGAAAATAAGCGAACATCTTAGAGTGGTCTAGAGAGGGCAAATGAATATTGCAATTTTAGGTACAAGAGGTATCCCAAATAATTACGGTGGGTTTGAGCAGTTTGCAGAGTATTTATCTTCAACATTGGTAAAAAAAGGTCATAATGTTACGGTATATAGCTCTCATAATCATCCATATAAACACAAATCATTTAAAAATGTAACTATTAAACATATTTTAAACCCTGAAAAATATATTGGTACATTCGGTCAGTTCTTTTACGACTTATTTTCAATTTTACATACCAGAACCCAAAATTACGATGTAATACTACACTTAGGATATGCAAGCAGTTCAATCTTTTTAAAATTACATAAAAAATCAATGTCTATCGTCACAAATGTTGACGGATTTGAGTGGCAAAGGGGCAAATACTCAACACTAACAAAACAGTTTTTAAAACTTGCAGAACTTCTGGCGGTAAAGCATAGCGACCATCTAATTGCCGATTCTAAAATTATCAGAGATTATTATATAAACAAGTACGGAGTGCAACCTTGTTTTATACCATATGGAGCAAATATACTTCAAAACAAGAACAATACAAATATTCTTGCTAAATTCAATTTACAAAAATATAAATATAATATGCTTGTTGCACGCTTTGAACCTGAAAACAATATTGAAACCATTCTTCAAGGAGTTCTTGACAGTAAGAATAAAATGACATTTTTGGTTGTAGGAGACTATGACAACAGCTACGGAAAATACATAAAAAGGAAATTTTCCAATAAGTTAATTCGGTTTTTAGGTGGAATTTACAATATTGAGACTCTCAATAGCCTGAGGTATTACTCAAACATTTACTTTCACGGACATTCGGTAGGAGGAACCAACCCTTCGTTACTTGAAGCCATGGCATCTTGTGCACTTATTTGTGCTCATAAAAATAAATTTAATGAGGTGGTTTTGGGAAACGACGCATTGTATTTTAACACTTGTGGAGATATAAAATCCATTTTAGACAACACTATTAGAGATAATTACTCTTCATTTGTTGCAAACAATTTAAAAAAAATCCAATTGACATATAATTGGCAAATTGTAAGCAATAAGTACGAAGAATATTTAGAGCAATGTATAGCAGAAAAAAAAAGTATTCAACAAGTAACGCACATTTATGATATTAAAGGAAAATAATTGGGAATATCAAAAAAGAAAACTAACATGGCTAAAAAATTTTTATTATGGTTACATGCCGTTTACAATGACAAACACTTACTTATTGAATTAACAAAAAATGATTTTAAAAAAAAATACATAAATTCCGCATTGGGAACGGTATGGGCATTTGTTCAACCTGTTATCACGGTTCTTGTTTTTTGGTTTGTGTTTGCAGTAGGGTTTAAATCAACAAATGTGAATGGTTCAACCCCTTTTGTTATTTGGTTAATTATAGGGATAATCCCTTGGTTTTTTTTCTCACAGGCTGTGGCAAGCGCAACTGAAAGCATAGTTGAAAGCAGTTATTTGGTGAAGCAAGTTATTTTCAGAATAAGTTTATTACCATTAATAAAAATTTTTTCGGCAGCAATGATACATTTATTTTTTATTGTTTTAGCAATAGTTATTCTTTTATATCAAGGATATTATCCCAATATTTACTGGCTTCAAATACCATACTACTTTTTGGCAATGAGTGTTCTCATTATAGGAGTATCTTGGTTAACATCAGCCATAACTGTTTTTTTCAGAGATGTTGTGCACGTTGTTACTATTGCACTAAATTTAGGTTTTTGGTTAACTCCTATATGTTGGTCTGCTAACAGAATACCTGACAAATACAGAGAACTTATTTTTTTAAACCCTGTCTCATATATTGTTGAAGGATATCGCAACAGTTTAATTAACAATGTTTGGTTTTGGGAAAATAGTGCGTCCACAATTATTTTTTGGATTGTAACCGTAATGATTTTTGTTTTGGGCTCATTAACTTTTCAAAAACTAAAACCTTATTTTGCGGATACATTATGAAAAAAGAACTTGCTTTAGAAATCATAAATATCAATAAAATTTATAAAATATATGACAGCCCTATGCAAAGATTAAAAGAACTTATATTCCCGGGTAACAGAAAATACCATCAAGAATTTCAAGCATTAAAAAATATTAATTTAAGTATAAAAAAAGGGGAAGTTATCGGAATAATCGGAGAAAACGGAGCAGGAAAGTCAACTTTATTAAAAATAATGGCAGGCATTCTTACACAAACAAGCGGAACGCTTACCGTTAACGGAAAAATTTCAACTTTACTGGAACTTGGAGTTGGATTTAACCTTGAAATGACAGGTGTGGAAAATATTTTTTTGTACGGAACAATTATGAAATTATCGAAAAAAGAAATTTCACAATTAACAGATAAAATAATAGAGTTTGCAGAAATAGGAGATTTTATTAACAGACCTGTTAAAACATATAGTGCAGGTATGTTTGCAAAACTTGCTTTTTCGGTTGCCGTTAATATTTCACCTGATATTCTAATTATTGATGAAATTTTAAGTGTCGGTGATGCTTATTTTCAACAAAAATCATTTGAAAAAATAGCAGAGTTACGATCAACCGGAGCCACTATTATATTTTGCTCTCATTCGTTATATCATGTACAGGAAATTTGCGATAATGTTGTTTGGCTTAAAGACGGAGAAATTGCAATGCAAGGAGAACCTCTTACGGTAACTGATGCGTACACCAATTACTCAAGAGAGAAATTGTCACCTACCTGCTTTATTTCAGACAGAAGTAATAATATTTTTGTCGAAAAAATACACTTAAACAAACAAAAATTACAAAGTGGAGAAAAATTAATTGTTAAAGTAATTTTAAATAACCTAAATTCACCTGTCACCGATTTTAAATTAGGAATTATGATTAAAAGAAATGACAATATTGATATTTTCGGTATTAGAACCGACAATGAAACAATAAGTGTAAAGCACGGAGAAAAAAAGACCATTGAATTGATAATGCCAAATTTTTCTCTTTTAGCAGGCAGGTACTATATAATTGTTTATTTATTTGATGCAAAGGGAATTACAAAGTTTGACTGTAAAATATCAGAAAAGTTTGAAATTCTATCTGTTCCCAAAAAATACGGTATAGCGGATTTAGAATATAAATGGAAAATTTAAAAAATGCTTGGAGATAATTTGACAATATCAATAGTTATAGTTAACTACTTTACAACAGAATTAATTAAACAACTTTTAGTGCCTTTTGTAAATGACAATAACTTTCAAATTATAATTGTCGACAACAGTGGAGACTATGATGAACTATCACAAATTAAAGGAAACAACATCACAGTAATTGCATGTAAGGGTAATGTCGGTTTTGGCAGAGGTTGTAATATTGGTATAAAGAAGGTTCAAGGTGAATTCTGCCTTTTTTTAAACCCTGATACAAAAATAACTAAGAATCATGTGTTTAAGCTAAAAGAATTTCTATCAAAACAAAAAAAGGCAATAGTTAGCCCCGCTTTATATATTTCTGAAAGTATTTTTGCTTCTCCTTTAATACATCCTTCTCCGTTTAGTGAGTTTTTACAAATAATATGTTTGAAATTTGAATTTATTAATAAACTTTTTGGGAAAATATATGCAAAAAAAATTTTTGCCCGTCACTTTAACGATAAAAAACCTTTTAAAGTTAAAACCTTGTCAGGTGGTTGCTTCATGGTAAAAAACTCTGTATTCAGAGATAAAAATGATTTTTTTGATAAAGATTACTTTATGTACTTTGAAGATTCGCACTTGTTTCGCTCTTTAAGAAAAAAAGGATACTCTTTTTTTATTTTACCTGAGACAAAGGTGTTGCATAGCAGTAAAATTGATAAAAACAAAATTAAGCTTATGGAAAGTTCTCAACAGATATACTATAAAAAAAACTATACATTTTTTATTTTTAGCCTGTTAAGACAATTAAACAAGAAACTGGCAAACATTAAAAAGCAAATTGCTTTTCAAAAAGTTAGAAACATGTACTTAGAAGACAGTGT
>JAADEE010000118.1 GCA_013153575.1 Chlorobiota bacterium | reverse complement strand
ACATATGGTTAGTTTTATTTAATAAACTGTACTTTAATATATTGTAAATTTATAAATTGAAATTGTTATCAAACATATTTATATATGATAATTTTCATTCATATGACAATAATAATACTTAATTTTGCAGAAAATATGAATATAAAACAAATAAAAATATGGATCTTCTAAATAAAATACACGAAAACGCAAAAAAACTAAATCAAAGAATAGTTTTACCCGAAAGTCATGATGAAAGAACATTAAAAGCCGCAGATATTGCTTATAATGAAAAACTTGCAGAAATTATTTTAATAGGAAATAAAGCAAAAGTTCTTAAAGATGCTGAAGCATTAGGGCTTAAGAATATAAAAAATATTGAAATAGTTGATTACGAAACTTACAATAAAATTGATGCATATGCCGACCTTATGGTTGAATTAAGAAAACATAAAGGATTAAAAAAAGAAGAAGCATTAGAGCTACTTAAAAATCCGTTATATTTGGCAGTGCTTATGATAAAAGCCGGTGATGCCGATGGCGAAGTTGCAGGAGCAGCAAATGCAACAGGAAATGTTTTGCGTCCTGCATTTCAATATGTAAAAACGGCACCGGGAATTAGTGTAGTTTCAGGAACATTCCTTATGTTTGTTAACGATAAACAATTTGGTGAAGACGGTCTTATGCTTTTTGCCGATTGTGCCGTACACCCGGACCCAAATGCACAAGAACTTGCACAAATTGCTGTTTCAACAGGAAAAACTGCAAGAGCAATTGCAGGAATTGAACCTAAAATTGCAATGTTAAGTTTCTCAACAAAAGGAAGTGCAAAACACGAAATGGTTGATAAAGTTGTTGAAGCAACAAAAATTGCAAAAGAAATGGCACCCGATATGCAAATTGATGGAGAAATGCAAGCTGATGCTGCAATAGTTACTTCCGTAGGAAAGAAAAAAGCACCCGACAGTAAAATCGCAGGTGAAGCAAATGTGCTTGTTTTTCCTGACTTACAGTCTGGTAATATTTCTTATAAATTAGTACAACGTTTAGCAAAAGCTGAAGCAATAGGACCAATTTTACAAGGAATGGCAGCACCAATAAATGACCTTTCAAGAGGTTGTTCTGTAAGTGATATTGTAAATCTAATTGCAATTACAGCTAACCAAGCAGGACGTAAATAGTTTAAATACAGAATTAAATAATAAAATAAAATGTCTGAAATTATAACAGAATCGATAGAACAATATCGCCTTAGTGAAAATGCAACACCACGAATGAAATTTTCAAAAGTTGGAGTTGTAGGTTGTGGTACAACAGGGCAGGGCATAACTTTAATGATTGCAAGTAGAGGAATTGAGGTTGTTTTCTTAGAATTAAACCAAAAACTCATCGACGAAGCTTTTCAAGAAATGAGTGAACAACTTGACGAAAAAATTAATCACTGGGGAATGACTCAAAATGATAAAAAACTTATTTTATCAAGAATTAAAGGTACTTTAGATTATGCTGATTTTGCTGAATGCGACTTAGTTATAGATTCAATTCTTTCTAAAACAAGAGAATTTAGTAAAGATATAAGAAGAGGTGTATTTAAGCAAATTGAAGACCATGTTAGCAGAAATACAATAATTGCAACAAACTCTACATCTTCTGTAATTACCGAACTTTCATCAGACTTAAAATATAAAGACAGATGTGTAAGCCTTCATTTCTCAACAACAGCACCTGATGCTCAAATAGTTGAAGTTGTTAAAGGTTTATATTCTTCTGAAGAAGTTTGTGAAAATATTAGAAAATTTGCAAAACTTATTAATAAAATTCCTGTTCCAGTTGAAGAGTCGCCGGGATTAATTAGTGTAAGACTTGGAGTAAGTTTAATTTCAGAAGCATGTAGTTTGCTAATGGAAGGTGTTGGCTCAATGGAAGATATAGATTTTGTTATGAAGAAAGGTTTAGGAATGCCTCTTGGACCTTTTGAAATGGCAGATAAAATAGGTCTTGAGCGTGTTGTTCGATGGATGGATGATTTATACAATGAATTTGGCGACAGAAAATATAAACCATCTCCAATTATTAAGAAGTTAGTTAGAGCAAAACATTTTGGACGTAAAACTTGCGAAGGTTTCTATAAATACGATGATTTAGGTTACAAACTTAAAGACCAAACACAAAAAGTAGTTTGTACCCACGTTGAATAATTAAATAATTAAAAATACATGCTTCTAATTTATTAGATTTAAGCATGAAATCATATAAATAATGAAAATATTAGTATTAAATTGCGGAAGTTCATCAATTAAATTTGAATTTTTCAGCATGGAAAATGAAACCGTTTTATCAACAGGAGTTGTTGAGAAAGTAGGAATGAAAGGTTCATTTTTAATGTTAAACAAACCAAACGGAGAAAAAGTTAAATTTGAAGGTGATGTTCTTGACCATAAAATAGGAATTGAATATATACTTGGAGTTTTAAGTAGTGAAAAACATGGTGTTCTTAAAGAACTTAGTGAAATACAAGCTGTTGGGCACAGAGTTGTGCATGGAGGAGAAGATTTTAGCGGAAGTGTTTACATAAACGATGAAGTAATAAAAGTTCTTGAAAAAAATGTTGAACTTGCACCTCTTCATAATCCTGCTAACCTTAAAGGAATTTATGCATTACAAGCACTATTGCCCGAAGTTCCACAAGTTGCAGTTTTCGATACAGCCTTTCATCAAAGTATGAAACCTTCAGCATATATGTACGGAATACCTTATTCTTTATACAAAAAATATAAAATTAGAAGATACGGTTTTCATGGAACTTCACACAGATATGTTTCAGCAAGAGCATTAGAAATTTTAAAAACAAAACCTGAAGGAACAAAAATAATTTCATGTCATCTTGGAAATGGTGCATCATTAGCGGCAATTAAAGATGGCAAATCTGTCGATACATCAATGGGTTTCACACCTGTTGAAGGTTTAATTATGGGAACTCGTGCAGGTGATTTAGACATAGGCGCTTTAACATACATAATGAAAAAAGAAGAAATAGGTATTGAAACATCTTCGGTATTAATAAATAAATTTAGTGGAATGTTAGGTATTACCGGAGTTTCTTCTGATATGCGTGAAATTGAAGAAAAAGCAGCCGAAGGAAATGAACGTGCAAAATTAGGACTTGAAATGTATGCTTACAGAGTAAAAAAATACATAGGCGCTTATGCTGCTGCAATGGGAGGTGTTGATATTCTGGTATTTACAGGAGGAATTGGTGAAAATGCAATTGAACTACGTTCTAATATTTGTAAAGGCTTAGATTTTGTAGGTTTAGAACTTGATGAAGAAAAAAATAAAACAAGAGGCAAAGAAAAAGTTATTTCTAAAGATAATGCAAAAGCAAAAATTATGATTGTTCCTACAAATGAGGAACTTGTAATTGCTCAGGATACTTATGAAATAGTAAAAGAAAAATAATTATAGCATTGTTTTATTGAAAGAAGAACAATGCGTTTTTTTAACAATAAAACAATGTATATTATGAAAACTAAAACATTAATATTCTTTTTGGTATTTTTTTACTCGCTAAATGTTGCACTTTCGCAAGAAATGAAAACAATTCATGTTTTTGTTGCATTATGCGATAATGAAAATCAAGGAATTGTTCCTGTTCCTGCAAGAATTGGAAATGGGCAAGACGCTAGCCATAATTTATATTGGGGAGCAGGTTATGGAGTAAAAAATTATTTTAAAGTTAAAAGCAAAGATTGGAATTTAATTAAAACAATTAAAAATCCTACTGATAAAATTTTAGAACGTGTAGTATTCAAACACGCAAGAACAAATACATATTTACTTGCTGATGCTTATGATGGAGCAGAAATTAAACAAACAATTCTTGATTTTTTATATGCATCATCAGGGTATTTTAAAACAAGTGTAAAAATTGGTTCTAAAGAAATAAACTTTGGAGGAGCTTCCGATTTATGTGCTTATGTAGGTCATAATGGATTAATGGATGTTAAAATTAATCCTCATTTAATTGCAAAAGGTGATAAGGAAAGAGATGTAATAATAATTGCTTGTTATAGTAAAGATTATTTTTTGCCATATATTAAAGATGCAGGAGCAAATCCTTTAATTTGGTCAGCAGGTTTAATGTCAGCAGAAGCATATACATTAGAATGGGCACTAGATGGTTGGGTGCTTAATGAAACCGATGAGCAGATACGTAGTAGAGCTGCAAGAGCATACAATCATTATCAGAAATGTGGAATTAAAGGTGCAAGAAATCTTTTAAGAACAGGTTGGTAATATTATTTTTGTTTTTTGTAAAAAATATAATTCTATAAAATATCTTTTTGAATAAATAATATTAAAATTCAATGACAAAATTCAATAAATTATTCAATAATAAGAAGCAAGTAATTGCAATGATACATACGGAGGCAAATCCGGGAACTCCTAATTATAATAATTCTGTTAAAGAAATAATTAATAAAGCTGTTGCCGAAGCAAAAGTATATGAAAGTGCAGGTATTGAAACAGTTATGATTGAAAACATGCACGATATTCCTTATCTTAATAGAAATGTTGGGCATGAAGTTTCAACACTTATGAGCATAATTGCATATGAAATAAAAAGGCAAACATCATTAAAGTTAGGAATTCAGATACTTGCAGGAGCAAACAAACAAGCAATTTCATCAGCACATTCAGCAGGTGCTGATTTCATAAGAGCTGAAGGTTATGTTTTTTCGCACATTGCAGATGAAGGACTTATGAATTCAGATGCAGGAGAACTTAAAAGATTTCAAAAACAAATTGGTGCAGAAAATATTTTAATCTTTACAGATATTAAAAAGAAGCATTCAGCACATTCAATAACATCTGATGTTAGTATTCTAGAAACAGCAAAAGCTGCTGAATTTTTCTTAATCGATGGAGTTATTATAACAGGTAACTCAACAGGAACAGAGGCAAATGTTAAAGAAGTTGAATTGGTTAAGAAAAATACTAATATTCCTGTTCTTATAGGTTCAGGAATTAATGCTGATAACATTAAAACCTTCTATAAATTTGCAGATGCTTTTATAATAGGTTCATACTTTAAAGAAAACGGATATTGGGCAAATAAGCTTGATAATAAAAGAATTCAAGATTTTATGAATGTTTTTAATAATCTAAACAACTAAACACTAAACAACTAAACACTAAACAACTAAACATTAAGCATTAAACAATTTTATATAATGAAAAGAAATAAGTACCCAAATGCCAAGCGTATTACAATAAAAACTGATATAAAAATCCGTTTCGGAGAAGTTGATTCTATGGGAATTGTATGGCATGGAAATTATGTAAAATATCTGGAAGATGCTCGTGAAGAATTTGGGAAAAAATATGGTTTAGGTTATATGGATGTTTACAACAATTATGGATTTATGTTGCCAATTGTTAAATTAGATATTGATTATAAAAACCAACTTTTTTATGGTGATGAAGCAGAAATGACAATTAGTATTATTGAAAACCCTGCATCAAAACTTATTTTTGAATATGAATTAAGAAGAAAAAAAGATAACCTACTTATTTTAAATGCAATAAGTATTCAAGTGTTTATGAATCCTGATAGGAAAT
>JAADEE010000119.1 GCA_013153575.1 Chlorobiota bacterium | reverse complement strand
GATAATTAATGCAAAATTGGAAAAACATGAGGGTTCTGTTGCAAATTATTCTGTTGAATTTTGCCCTTCGGAGCCGGGAAGTTTAAATTATGCATTCCGTGTTTATCCTAAAAATGAAAATTTAGCTCATAGGCAAGATTGCCCTATTGTGAAATGGTTATAAAATTAAGAAACCTTTTATAAAAACTTACGGTACACATTTAGCGTACCGTAAGTTAATAACATGAATTAAATATAAGTATTATTCAACAATATCCATTTCCTCAACCAATCGTTTATCTCCGGCAAATTTATCTATGATAAAAAGTACATAACGAATATCTAATGTTATATTTCTGCATTGGTCAGGATTGTACATTATATCACTCATTGTGCCTTCCCAATTACGGTCGAAGTTTACACCAATAAGTTCTCCATTTCCATTTATTACAGGACTGCCGGAGTTACCACCGGTAGTATGATTTGAAGCAATAAAACAAACATGCATTTTTCCATTTTCGGCATATTTTCCATAATCTTTTTTATTATACAACTCAATTAATCTGTCAGGCACATTATAATCATAAATTTCAGGATTTACTTTTGCAATAACACCGCTTAAAGTTGTGTAATAATCATATAAAACGCCATCACGAGGTTCATATGTGTCAACTTTTCCGTAAGCAACTCTTAATGTTGAGTTTGCATCAGGATAAAAGTTTTTTTCAGGATTTGCCTCCATTAATGCTCGCATATATAATTTTGTTTTTTTATTAATTTGGCTTGTATATTTTTCCGTATTAGGCTTAATTTTAGCGTAATAAACATTTACAAAATCATAAAAAAAGTTGTAAGCAGGAGTTTCTGTAATTTTAATATTACTTTCAGAACCGTAATTATATTTTTCAATAAAATCAAAAAAATTATCTTCATTTAAATAGAATGTATTCTCAAAATAATAATCAACATAATTGTTAAGAATTGTTTCTTCATCTAAATCAAAATGAGAAAAAGTTTTAAACATATTCATTAGCTCCGGCTGAAAATCACTACCTGCATTTTCGTAATATAATTTTAAAAGAGTTTTAAATATTTTTTTATCTGTTGAAACATTATAATCTTTAAAAAACTTTTTACCATATTTTTTAATTTTTTCAATTTCAGCATCTTTATCTTTTTCTGAATTTCTAATAAAAGAAGCCATCTTAGAACTAAATTTCATACTTTCCATTCTCCAAATTGCTTCATAAAAATATTCTTCGGCTAATTTATAAGGTGTATATTCTGAATATAATTTTTTAAAGTCAGGAAGTAAATTTCCATATTTTGCAATTCTGTCTTCATCTTTATTTATCCACTCTGTTAACTGTTTTTCAGTTTCTTCTTTTTTTGCAACAGCATTTAAAATTTCTAAACCTCTGTTTTCACCAATCCATTTTTTCCAATAATTTGAAACCCTTGCATATTTCGATGCATATTTTATTCTCACAGCTCTATCTTTTTCCATATCTTCACTCATAATATCAATAATATTTTGTCTGATATTTATTCTATGAGGATTAATTTTATTTTTAATCATATCAACAGCGTATGATGTTAAATATTCTTGCGTTCTTCCGGGGTAACCAAAAACCATTGTAAAATCGTTTTTCTTAACACCTTTTATTGAAACAGGAAAATGTTTTATAGGTTTGTAAGGAACATTATTTTCAGAATATTCAGCAGGTTCGTTATTTTCATTTGCATAAATACGAAATAAAGAAAAATCTCCTGTATGTCGTGGCCACATCCAGTTATCAGTATCACCACCAAATTTACCTATTGATGATGGTGGAGCTCCAACTAAACGAATATCTTTATAAACTTTTTGAACAAATAAAAAATACTGATTTCCATAAAAGAATGATTTAACACTTATTTTGTAATTATTTCCTTTTTGAGCTTTACCTTCAACTTTTTCAATATTTTTTGCAATTATTTTTTCTTGTTCATCATAACTCATTTCATCAGAAACTCCATTTAATACTTGCGAAGTTACATCTTCCATTCTAACAAGAAAAGTTACAGTTAAACCTTCGTTTGGAAGTTCATCTTTATCACTCATTGCCCAAAAACCATTAGTTAAATAATCATGTTCTAATGAGCTATGCGACTGTATGCTACTATATCCGCAATGATGATTTGTAAGAATTAAACCTCTGTCAGAAATAATTTCAGCAGTGCAACCTCCTCCAAAAATCATTACAGCATCTTTCATACTTGCTTTGTTTATGCTGTAAATATCTTCGGCAGTAAGTTTAAAGCCTTTTTTCTTCATATCCTCAATATTGTATTTTTTTAAGAATAAAGGAATCCACATTCCTTCATCAGCTTTAATTTGAGAAAATGTAAGAATTAATATTGCTATTAAAATACTTGTTATTTTTTTTATCATAATAATTAAATTTTAGAAAGTTCAAATATAATTATTTTGTGTTATTTTAGTTATAATAATTACTAATTAAGGCTTATTTATCTATATTTGTAAAAAAAAGAATTATACTATGGAAACAAATTTAAAATATGCAAATGATTTAATTGACTTTTTATACGAAAGCCCAACTGCATATCAAGCTGTAAGAAATATTAAGGCAGCTTTATTAAAAAAAGGTTTTAAACAACTTCATAGAGGCGAAAGTTGGAATTTAGAAAAAGGAGGAAAATATTTTACAACAAAAAATGCATCATCAATAGTTGCTTTTATTGTAGGAACAGGAAAAATTGAGAAGGAAGGATTTAGAATTATTGCTGCACACACCGACTCACCTGCATTAAAAGTAAAACCATCTCCTGAAATTGTAGGACATGGAAATTTCTTAAAACTTAATGTTGAAGTTTATGGAGGTCCAATATTAAATACTTGGCTTGACAGACCTCTTTCTTTGGCAGGAAGAGTTGCTTTACGAAGTAGTAATCCTTTAAGACCAATTGTAAAATATATAAACATTAAAAAACCATTGCTTATAATTCCTAATTTGGCAATTCATTTAAATAGGCAAATAAATGAAGGTAAAGAATATAACAGGCAAAAAGATATGCAACCAATTTTAAGAATGGTTGAAGATAATTTTGAGAAAGAAAATTATTTTATAAATCTTCTATCAAAATATCTTAAAGTTGAGGCTAAAGACATTTTAGATTTTGACATAAACCTTTATGAATATGAAAGAGGTTCAATAATAGGAGAAAATAAAGAATATATTTCAGCAGGAAGACTTGATGATTTATCAATGGTACATGCAGGAATAGGTGCATTACTTGATAGTGATGTAAATAAAGCAACTAATGTTATGATTTGTTTTGATAATGAGGAAGTTGGAAGCCAAACAAAACAAGGAGCAGCATCTCCATTTTTAAAAGATGTTTTAAAACGTATAATTTGGACACAAAATAGTGATAGTGATGCCTTTTTAAAAGCAAAAATTAATTCCTTTGGAATATCGGCAGATAATGCACATTCTGTACATCCTAATTTATATGAAAATTATGATCCTAAATTGCAAACAACAATTAATGCAGGTCCTGTAATAAAAATAAACGCAAACCAAAATTATTCAACAGATGCATTATCTTCTGCAACTTTTGAAATGTTATGCGATAGAGCAGGAGTTCCTGTTCAGAAATTTGTAAATAAATCTGATCAAAAAGGTGGCGGAACTTTAGGAAGCATTTTATCTTCGCAATTAGATATCCGAATTGTTGATGTTGGAAATCCTATGTTAGCAATGCATTCAATTCGTGAGCTTGCAGGGGTAAAAGATCATTATTATATGAAACAAGTTTTTGACGAATTTTATAAATAATCAAAATTAAAAATAGCTAAACTAAAATTTATGTTTAGCTATTTTTATTCAAATAGTTCTGTACTTAAATATTTTTCGGCTCTATCAGGAAAAATTACAACAATTCTTCCCTTTTCTATTTTTTTAGAAATTTCAAGAGCGGCATACATAGCAGCACCACTACTCATACCAACAAAAATGCCTTCTTTTTTAATAATTTCACGAGCGGTACTAAAAGCAAGTTCCGATTCAACATAAACAGTTTCATCAATTTCTTCAGGATTGTAAATAGCAGGAATAATTGCTTCTTCCATATTTTTTAAACCTTGTATGTAATGACCTTTAACAGGATGTGCTTCAACAATTTTAATTTTAGGATTGTTTTCTTTAAGGGCTTTGCCAACTCCCATTATTGTTCCTGATGTTCCTAAGGAAGAAACAAAATAATCAATCTTCCCATTTGCTTGCTTCCAAATTTCTTCTGCAGTAGTTTTATAATGTGCAATTTTATTAAACTTATTAGAAAATTGGTCTGGTAAAAAATATTTTTCAGGATTATTATCTCTTTTTTCTTTTGCAACTTTTATTGCTCCGTCAGTTCCTTTTTCAGCATCAGTTAAAATTAGTTTTGCACCATATGCTTGCAATATTTTTCGTCTTTCAATTGATACCGATTCACTCATAACAATTTCAATATCATAGCCTTTTATTAGTGCAACAAGAGCTAAACCAATTCCTGTATTGCCTGATGTTGCTTCGATAATTGTTTTACCTTTATGTAAAAGTCCTTCAGCTTCAGCTTGTTCAAGCATTTTTAATGCAATTCTATCTTTTATACTTCCCGTAGGGTTTTGACCTTCAAGCTTTGCAAAAATTTCAATATTTTTATTTTCTGTAAGATTATTAATTTTAACCATTGGTGTATTTCCAATAGTTTGAAGTATATTTTCGTGTAACATTTTATTTTTTTTTGAAAATAGTTATAAAAGAACTAAATAACATAATTTAATATTATTAATTTCGCAAAGCTAATTATTAATTATTTTCTTACAATTTAAGATGGCAAAAAAGAAATCAGTTTTAATAATATATACAGGAGGAACAATTGGAATGATTACGAATCCTGAAACAGGAGCTTATAAACCATTTGATTTTGAACAAATCTCAAAACAAATTCCTGCATTAAAAAGTTTTGGTTTTGATTTAGAAACCATTTCTTTTGAAAAACCAATAGATTCTGCTGATTTGAAGCCTGATACATGGGTTAAGTTGGTTAAAATTTTAAGAAAAAATCATAGCAAATTTGATGGTTTTGTAATTTTACATGGTACCGATACAATGGCATATACAGCATCTGCACTTAGTTTTATGTTGCAAGATTTTTATAAGCCTGTAATTCTAACAGGTTCACAACTTCCTGTTGAAATGCTAAGAACCGATGGAAAAGAAAACCTAATAACAGCAATTGAAATTGCAGCCGCACAAGAAAATGGAA
Organism: Chlorobiota bacterium; assembly: GCA_013153575.1. Classification (GTDB taxonomy): domain Bacteria; phylum Bacteroidota; class Bacteroidia; order Bacteroidales; family JAADGE01; genus JAADGE01. The sequence continues at coordinate 317 of JAADEE010000119.1, read as the reverse complement.
GAGCAATAGTGCCTGAGGTTTGTATTTATTTTGATAATAAGCTTTTTAGAGGGAATAGAACAACAAAACGAAATGCAGAATATTTTGATGCTTTTGATTCTCCAAACTATCCTATTTTAGCAGAAGCAGGAATAACAATAAACTATAAACGAAATAATATAAAGTATCCGGAATATAACAAAATACCAACTATTCATGAAAAATTAGATACAAATATTGCAATAATAAAAATGTTTCCGGGTATTAGTCAAAAGTTTATTGAGGCTGTATTTAATACAAAAGATTTGAAAGCAGTAATTCTTGAAACCTTTGGCTCA
>JAADEE010000154.1 GCA_013153575.1 Chlorobiota bacterium | reverse complement strand
GAAAAAATTTTAATTATGGATTAAATAAAAAACAAAAAATATTATCTTTGAATAAAGTTTAAGGCTTAAGGGATGGCTTTACATAGGATACATTGTTGTGTAGCGTATTTGTTAAATTAATTAATGTCTTTTCTTGTATCTTTTTGTTTTTCAATTCGCATTGCCAAATAGTTATAACACGCCAACCTTTTTTTTCTAATTCAATTTTATTTTTATTATCTCTTTCAATGTTGCCTTGTATTTTATTTTTCCAAAATTCTTTTCTCGTTTCAGGTAATTTACCTGCCGGACAATTATGTCCGTGCCAAAAGCAGCCGTGAACAAAAATAACCGTTTTGTATTTCGGTAACACAATATCGGGTTTACCCGGATATCGCTTATCGTTTTTTCTATATCTGAAACCATTTGCAAACAAAAACTTTCTTACCAAAATTTCAGGTTTTGTTTCTTTTCCTGATATTTTAGACATAATTTCAGATCTTTTTTTCTTTGTAAATATATCTGCCATATTGCAAATTTATAAAAAATATTTTTATAATAAAGAAATATTTACTATATTTGCAAAATATAAACATAATTGTTAATTGTATGCCTGCGAAAAAAAAGAATTTAAAACGTGTTAGATTTGAGAAAGTAGCTGCGAAGAGAGTGGAGAAAATTTTGCATTATCTGGACTTGTTGGGTAATTGTTCAAATAGGAATAATTATGAATACACAAGTGCCGATGTTGAAAAAATGTTTAGAGAAATACAAAAAGCCATAAATAATAGCAAAAGCAGATTTGGTATTGAATTATCAAAACAAAATAAACAATTTAAATTTTAGATATTATGAATAATACAGAGAAGTGTAATAGGTGGTTTTTTGATAAACAAAGCGGTATGGATGATGGTCCTAATGATGCCTTTGCTGAAAATTTCAAGGCATTTCCCTATTATTCAATAGTGCGAGAATCAATACAAAATTCTTTGGATGCTGTTAGAGATGAAGAAAAACCGGTTATAGTTAAGTATGAATTTTCTGAAATTGATAGAAAAGAATTTAAAAAATTGATTGATGGTTTAGAAAATCATATCCAAATGTGTAAAAATACTTGGAATGATAAGAAATTTGATGATATGTTAGAATATTTAAATGGAAATTTAGATGGTTTTAAAAGAAAAAATATTCCTATACTTAAAATATCAGATTATAATACACACGGAATGTATTATGATCCTGATGATCTAAAAAGTTCATTTTATGCCTTTTTGTTATCAAAAGGTAATAGTGCAAAAAAAAATGTTAGTTCTGGGGGGTCTTTTGGTTTTGGAAAGGCTGCATATTTTAATTTATCGCCACTAAAAACTATTCTCGTTTCAACAAAAAATGATGAACAGGAGTTATTTATGGGAGCTACTATTTTGGCTACCCATAAAAATGAACAAGGACAGAAGTTAACGGGTGAGGGATTTTATAGTTGTAAAGATAAAGAACCTGATTTTAATATAAATGAGATACCTGAAAAATTTTTAAGAGAAGAAATAGGAACTGATATTTATGTCATAGGACTATGGGATGAGAATAACAGAAAAGAAGAAATGATTAAATCCGTTCTAAATAATTTTTGGTTGGCAATTTTTAATGAAAAATTAATTGTTGAAATTGATGGCGAAATTATAAATGAAGATAATTTACCTACTATTATAAATAGGTATTATGAAAATGAGATGGAAAAAAGCGCAAAGGATATCAAAACTTGGAATCCAAAACCATATTATAAAGCGGTAGCTCATTCTGAATCGGGTGTTAGTGGAAATTATAAAAAATTTGAAGATATATTGGAAACAGCCGGTAAAGTCAAGTTGTATGTTTATTTAAATAAAGATTTACCAAATAGAATAGCATATTTTAGAAAACCACAAATGCTGGTTTATAAAAGAACAATTAAGAAGATTAAAGGATATGTTGCTGTTTTTGTTTGTGAGGATGAAAGAGGAAATAGAATATTGAAAGAGATGGAGAATCCGCCACATAATGAATGGAAAGTGGAAAATTATCAAATATCAGGCAAACCACATCCTGATGCTGTAAAGGTAGAAAAAGAAATTAAAAGTTTTATTAATTCAAAATTAGAAGAAATTTCAAGTATGAATATTTCGGGTAAAGCTTCATTTTTGGAATTAGATGAGTATTTAAACATACCAGAGGATTTAATAAAGGATGAAGAAAATTTTGATTATAATGGAGAAAATTATAATACAAAAACAGGTAATGTGTCAAGTGAAATTTCAGAAGACGAAACCGGATTGCAATCAACAAGTTCTGAAAAAATAAAAATTAACCCTACAATTATATCTACCGATCAAGTAAAAAATGAATTTGAAGGCAATATGGACGATGAAAATGGAGAAGAAGAAAGTATAATTGTAGGCGGTGAAGAAAACAAAGGAGAGGGAGGGAATCAACTAGGAAAGGAAGGTGATGTTCTTAATAATGCTAATGTAAATGATGGAGATAAAATTGTGAAAACACCAATTGATGTTAAATTTAGGGTAGTGTTTTCTGATAATAAACATTTTTTGATATTAAATAGTAAATATCCGATAGAAAATGCCGAAATAGAAATTTCAGTTGGAACCGATAATGAAAACGATGAAATTATTAAAATTGTAGATTCATCCAAAGGGAAAGTAATGAATAATAAAATTACTAATTTGAAATTAAATCACGGCAAAAATATAATAGAAGTTAAATTTGAAGATAATATTTCACACTCAATAAATTTAAAAGCATATGAAATACAATAATATTAAATATCCCTATCCGGTATTAAGTAATATTGATGATAGTATTTCTGGAAAAGTTGATATATTTCAATTGGATATTTGGGAAAATGGAGACGATTATATAATCGATATTGAATTGGAACTGAAAAATACAGATATTGAGAAATTGATAAGTAATGGGCAAGCCGAATATGTTGTTGAATTGCTTTGTTCGGATACATTATATAGAAAAACATTCAAAAGTCCTATAACAAAATTCAGTTTGGAAATACCTAAATCTAATTTGAAAGGAAATGTTACAGGAAAAATAAGAGTTCTTTCAAAAGAAAAGATTTATGATTATAAAAATTCGGCAGCTCATCCTGATTATGAAGGTTTTGTAATAAATATAGAAGAAGGAGATGTTTTAGCTATTTTTAATGATTTTAAATTTTATGCTCATATTAATTATAAAAATCTTAAAGCAGTTGCATCGTTTATGGAAGTTGTTGGAGATGAAGAAACTGATACTTTTTTCGTAGAATTGGAGAATGAAAAAATTAATGTTCATTTACCGCAAAATGATTATGATATATTTATTAAAGATAAAATTTTAAAAGAAAAAGAATTTGTTCCTTTAATTCATTCATCAATTGTATTGAATGCGCTATTAATTGCATTATATAGTTTTGATGAACATACTGATAAATCGTGGGCACAAGCTATTATATATAGGATGAAAAATGAGGATGAATTAAAAGGATTTATTAGTGATGATGATGAACTTGAAAAAGATAATATCCCTGAAATTGCGCAAATTTTATTGGGAAAACCTATAACTAGATTAATTAATAAACTAAATGATTTTGATAGTGATGAAGATGAATATTAAAATATACAATTATGGAAAAACAAAAAATTTTTAGATCAACATATATTTCAAAATTAAAAAAAAATTTATTAAATGGCAAAACTGTTCACTTATATAAAGAGAAAGAGTTTGAATATGATAAAGAAAAAGAATTAATTCTACCTACGGTTTTTAAACCGGAAGGTTTGTTAAATAAAATGAATGAAAAAGATGATTTAAAAAGTGCTATTGCTTTATATGAAGCATATTGTGATTTTACTCCGATTCAAGCATCGGATGATAGATTTTGGACATATTTAACTCACGTTGATTTGTTTTCTTATATGCAAAAAAGAAGGAATAAACATTTAACTGGTGAAGCTGACAATGAAATTGAATATATTATGAAATATTGGTTTATGAAATCTACTTCACAACAAGAATTAATGAGACATTCTCTTGCAGGATTATGGTGGGGAGTTTATTTGTCTGTTGATGAAACAAGAGAAAACAAATATGAACTTACAAATATTTTATTTAGACAATTGGATTTTCCAACAAGAACATTAGGAACTTATCGTTTGGGAAGACATAAAGAAGCGGTTATCGGAATTTTGCAATTTATTTTAGAAAATGATGAACTTTTTAATTCCAAATTTGAGAAAAAAACAAGATACATTACCAAATATTTGAATTTAGTAGGTGGAACAAAACCATTGGGATATTTTGACAGAACATTTTATATCAATGAATTAAATAAAATTAAAACAAAAATAAGTCAAATATAATTATTTTGTTTTCAAACTATCCAATATAGCTTTTCCAATTCTGCGAGCAAATTCGGGAGGGACAGCATTACCTATCATTCTTGCAGTTGCTTGGATGCTTTTAGTGTAGAAAACATAATTTTTCGGAAATGTTTGTAAAGTAGCTCCTTCTCGTAAAGATATTGCTCTGTTTTCATTCGGATGAGCAAATCTGCCGTTCGAAATGCTGAAAAATTTTGTAGTTATGGTTGGTGCTGGTTTATCCCAACTCATTCTACTATAACTATCTTTAAAACCTGAACCTTTCCAAAATTTTCTCTTTTTTACGGAATTGCCACCGTTTTTTGGTGTGTTTTTTAAAACTTCTAAATTCTCTTTGCTTAAACCTGCAACTGTATGCATAAATTCGGTTTTATCTTTATGTCCCGCTTTAACTTCCGGAAAACCGTTATGAACACCGATAAAATCATTTACAACCGGTTTATAATCTGCCTTTTCAGGAGAAATCATTTTATTATTAATTCGTGTAGCTATTAATGAAAATCTTTTTCTTGTTTGAGGAACTCCATATTCATTCAATTTATAAATATTATAATTTACTTCATATCCACGAACTTTTAAATCTTTGACAAATTCATTCAAACCGCTTTCATCCGCTTTTTTTTCTAATCCCGGAACATTTTCAACTACAACAAATCCTGGGTTATAATATTTTACAAACCGATGAAATTCCTTTAATAAATCTTTTGATTTTTCAGCTTTATCTTTTTTAGTATTTATTATTGACCAATACTGACAGGGGCTACAACCGATTAATATTAAATCATCATCATTCTTTTCAATACCCGTTAATTCGTAAAGTTCAATTTCTTTAAACTTAAAGACATCTCTTTCAATGAATTTTGCTCCCACATTTTTTTCATACGTTTCTTTAACATCAGGATCGAAATCAATACCGGCTATTACGTCAATACCAGCTTGCTTCATTCCGTAAGACATCCCACCGCCGGAACAAAAAAAATCAATCGCTTTAAGTCGTTTTTTTTTCATAGCAGCAAAGATAATATTTTCCGTTAAAAATTAAAAGTAAAAATTAATGATTGAAATTTCTTTTAATCTTTCTCTTATGCTACACAACGATTTCGCGTATGAGCAGTAGCGTGATAAAACACACTGTCTAAACAATTTGCACCAAAGGTAGCAAAATTCTCTTGAATTTTGTTACCTTATTTTTTCTGCAAAATTCAAGAGAATTTTGCGTGAAAAAA
>JAADEE010000159.1 GCA_013153575.1 Chlorobiota bacterium | reverse complement strand
CCTGCTGAAATTCAATCAGGTTTACAAAAAAAAGTAATTTCAATGGGACATGCAAAAGCACTTATTAATATTTCTGATAAAGAAAAAATAATTGAAGCTTATGAAAGAATAATTGCAAATAAATTATCTGTAAGAGAAACTGAAAAAATAATTAGAGAACTTTCATATCCTGCAAAAAAAGTAACTACAAAAAAAACAAAAAACAAATTGCCCGAAAAATTTGTAGAATTTAAAAATAAACTTTCTGATGTTTTAAAAAGCAATGTTAGTATAAAAAGAAATAATGCAGGAAAAGGTAGTTTAACAATTCCTTTTACTTCTGATGAAGAATTTGAAAAAATAAAAAAACTTCTTTCAAAAATCAGCAAATAATAATATGAATGCAAAAATAATATCTGTTTTATTTATACTTATTGGTTTATTTTACCAAAGTAAAGCACAAGTTGATACAACAGGTGTTATTTTTGATGCTGATACATCTTTTGTTATAAAAAATCCAAATTTAAAACGAAACAACCCAACAGTTGCAACTCTTTTATCAATTTTGCCGGGTGCAGGACAAGCATATAACAGACAATACTGGAAAATTCCTATATTTTATGGGCTTTTAGGTTATCAAACTTATAATTACAACTTAAAAAACAAGAAATACAAAAAATACCTTAATGCTTTAGTTGAAAGAGAAAAACTTGCTGAAGACCCTAACTATGTAATGCCAACTTTTCCTTCTGACATTACAAATTTAACTGATGACCAACTCACACAATACAAAGATAAATACAGACGTTCAAGAGATTTATCTGCTGTTTTATTTATTGCAATTTATGTTTTCAATATAATTGATGCAAATGTATATGCAAATTTATCAGACTTTGATGTTAGTGAAGATTTAACACTTTCAATAAAACCTGAACTTATGCAAACATATACAATAAACAACCAAAACTCTATTGGAATATCATTTAAATTAAGATTTTAATTTTAACCAAAGTTATTTTAATTAAAAAACTAATAATGAAAACATATATTTTAACTTTAATATTTTCTATATTTATTTTAACTATTAATGCCCAAAAGAAAAATATAAATAATGAACCCGAAGATTTTGATGCATTAGCACAACAAACTGAATATCTTGACCAACTTGTAAATAACTGGTACGTAAAAAGAAGTTTAAAAAATAAAGAAAATATAAATCACACAACTGTTATAGATACATCAACAGAAACACCGGATTCCATTTACATAAAACGACTATTTAATTTACCTACAATAATTCCTATTTCATATAATGACAAAGTTAAGAAATGGATAAAAATGTACACTCGCAATAATTCTTTTAGAAGAAACTTGCTAGGAATGACTGATTATTATTTTCCATTTTTTGAACAAGTTTTTGATAAATATGACCTTCCTCTTGAACTGAAATATATGGCAATTATAGAATCGGGGTTAAATCCTAGAGCAAGGTCAAGAGCAGGTGCAGTAGGACTTTGGCAATTTATGTACCCTACGGGTAAAATGTATGGTCTTGAAATAAATTCATATGTTGATGAACGTATGGATGTTGAAAAATCAACAGAAGCTGCTGCTAAATACTTACGTGATATGTATAAAATATTTGGTAACTGGCAACTTTCAATTGCAGCTTATAACAGTGGAGCCGGAAATGTAAAAAAAGCAATAAGACGTTCAGGTGGAAAAACTGATTTTTGGGAAATTTACCCATATCTTCCTAAAGAAACAAGAGGATATATTCCTGCATTTATGGCTGCATTATATGCTGTAAATTATTATAAGGAACATAATATTACACCTACAAAAATAAACTTTGACGTTGTAACTGATACAGTTATGATTAACAAAAAATTACATCTTAAACAAGTTTCAGAATATTTAAACATTGATTTTGATGAATTAACAATTCTTAATCCCCAGTATAAAAGACAAATTATACCCGGTCATTACAAAGCATATCCTTTAAGACTTCCGATTGATAAAGTTAGTGATTTTTTAGCATCGGAACAAGAAATTTACAAATACAAAGACAGCCTTTATTTAACCGACCAAGTTACTTTAGTTGAACCTTCAAAAAGTGACAGACCATACAGAGATTATAGTAAAAACTACACACCTCCAACAAAAAAAGGTAAGAAAAAATTACTTTACACAATTAAATCCGGTGATACATACAGTAATATTGCGGAATGGTATGATGTATCGTACAAAGATTTGCAATACTGGAATAGCATAAAAAGTAATAAATTACAAATCGGTCAGAAAATTGAAGTGTGGGTTCCTGAAAAAAAATATTCTTACTACAAAAAAATTGATGGAATGACACGAGAACAAAAAGATGCAACAAATATTCCTTCAAACAAAAACTCATCTTCAAAAAAGAAATACGTAAAACCTGACAAAAGCAAATATGTAACTTATAAAATAAAATCAGGAGATAATTTATGGATAATTGCAAAAAAATATCATGGCATTTCTGCCGATAATATTATGCAAATTAATGGCTTTACAAATGATGATATAAAATCATTAAAAATTGGGCAGGAAATTATTATCAAAAAAAAATAGACTTAACATTTATAAAAAATATCTATCATGAATAAAACTTTAATTTTACTATCAGTTCTTTTAATTTTAGATTCAGTAATAATTTTTTATTTCTTACAAACAGGAAGTGTTAACTCTGAAATTGCATATTTCATAGGAGCAATGTCAATAACTGCCGCTTTAATTTTTCCAATAAAAGACTTTCTTCAAAAAAAGAAAAAATAAATCTAAACGAATATGACCCCTAAAAAAATTTTATATTTCATATTATCTGTTTTTTTTATACTTCTTTTAATTTCAATTATCTTTCCGGAAGATGGAATAAAAATTTCTGACAATATAAAACTTGATTTTATTTCTGTTGAAGATATTTTTAACCCTGCAAAGCAAGAAAAAGTTGACATCACAAACATATTAGAAAAAACAAACATTGAAGAAGAAGTTGATAGTAGTGCATTTGAAATAATTCAGGAAAAGAATAAATTCGATTCTGTAATGGTTGATTCGCATTACGTTTATTACGAACCTGTTCCTATAAGAATTGATTCTGTTGTTCGTTACATTGAATTTCCTAACAAAAGTCGGTCAAGCCTAAATCGTTTTTTTGAAATTCTTGCAAATATTAAAAATGAAAACAAAATTGTAAGAATTATGCACTACGGAGATTCGCAAATTGAAACTGACCGAATTTCTGACTATTTCAGATATAAACTTCAAACACAATTTGGAGGTGTTGGCGGAGGGCTTGTTCCTGCAATTAAAGCATATGATTTTCAAACACCTATGACACAATCGTATAGTGGAAATTGGAAAAGATATACCGTTTACGGAAGAAAAGACACAACAGTAAAACACCGTAAATATGGCATGCTTGGTAATTTTGCAAGATTTACACCTATAATAAATGCTGATACTTCAATTTTGCAAAAAGATTCTTCAAATTTTATTAATAATGAAGCCTTAATGCCTCATAAAATAAAAAATTATGCAAGTTTAACATTTTCGCAATCACGTTATTCTTTTAAACCAACAAAAAATTATAAAAGATGTAAAATGTTTTACGGAAATGCAAAATCAGAAGTAAAAGTTAAAGTTTTTGCAGATGAAGTTCAGGTTGCCGAAGATGTATTAAAACCAACTGATGATTATTCATACAAAACATGGACATTTGCACAAGCACCAAAAGACCTTAAATTTGAATTTGAAGCAGAAGAAAGTCCTGATTTTTATGGTTTTTCTCTTGAAGGATATTCAGGAATAAATGTTGATAATATTGCAATGCGAGGTTCAGGCGGTTTATTCTTCACAAGCATGGATTTAAATATGCTTAGCAGAATGTACAGCCAACTAAACACAAAACTTATCATCTTACAATTTGGTGGCAATATTGTTCCCGGAGAACGCAAAAAATATGGTTGGTACAGAAAAAGTTTTTCAAGGCAAATTAGCACTCTTAAAAGAATTGCACCTGATGCTACCATTATGGTTATTGGTCTTGCCGATATGTCTAAAAAAGAAAATGAAGTTTATGTCAGTTACCCAAATATTACTTTAATTAGAGATGCCCTAAAACAAGCAAGTTTTGAAAACGATTGTGCATATTGGGATATGTATGAAGCAATGGGAGGCGAAAACTCAATGCCATCGTGGGTTTTTCATGAACCACCTTTGGGCGAAAAAGATTTTACACACTTCACACCACAAGGTGCAAGGTATATTGCAAAAATGTTTTACAATGCATTTATGTATGAATATAATAGGTATTTAAGAAGACGAAAGTAGTTAAAAATAGAAAAAAGTGAGGGTGTGAATCAACTTACAAACATTAATTATACTTAAAAACCATTAAGATTTTAATAAACATATTCACACCCTCACTAAAACATTATCCTGCTAACACTTTGTTTTAATAATCAAAAACATATAAAATAAACAAATGAATTTTTACAAAAACATCTTCTTAATAATTATTACAAACTTATTTTTTACACAAAAACTAAATTCTCAATCATCATACCCCTACTCGACTTACTCACAAAATTATATTCGTACCGATAAAAACAAAATAATCTTTCCTGCCGACAGTTCAAACTTCGAACAACTTTTTTCAAAACTTGATACTTTAATTATTAAAGGTGATGGAAAAATAAGAATTGTTCATTTTGGAGGTTCACACATTCAAGCAGGAATTTATTCAGGCGAAGCAAGAAAGAGAATGCAAAATTTCTTTCCAAGTTTAAATGGAGGACGAGGTATGATTTTTCCTTACGGAATGTCAAAAACTTACACACCTAAAAACTTTAAAATAAAATGGACAGGCAAATGGGAAACCTACCGAAATGTACAACACAATAAAACAGGAAGTTTAGGATTACTTGGCATACAAGCAAGTACAACTGATAGTGTTGCAAACATTACAATTACTTTAAATCCTAAATATCAGAAATATGATATAAACTCAATAAAAATTTTTCACGATACCGGCAAAGATGCTTATAAAATAACACTTCTTGCTGACAGCACAACTTTTAATGTTACTGAATTTTCTGAAAAAAGATACACACTTATTGAAACTTCTGATTACCTTAAAGAAATAAAATTGCAAGTTCAAAAAACTGATAGTTCGCAACATAAATTCACACTTTACGGAATTAATTTAGAAGACAGTTACGCAAGCGGAATTGTTTACACCGATGCAGGAATTTCAGGTGCAAGTTTTCCTTCATTTTTAAAATGCAATTTGCTAGGAAAACAATTGTCGGAATTAAATCCTGATTTAGTAATAATTTCAATTGGTACAAATGATACTTATGTAAAAAACTTTAATCCTGAAAGATACCGAAGGCATTATCTTAAATTTATTGAAACCATTAAAGATGCAGTTCCTGATGTTGCAATACTTATGACTGTTCCGAATGATTGTTATTTTCATAGACGTGAGCCTTTAAAATATACAAAAGATGCCGAAAAAGTTATTCTTGAACTTGCAAAAGAGCAAAATTGCGGTGTTTGGAATTTTTACGAAGTTATGGGAGGTTACAATTCATCTTATCTTTGGCATAAAGACA
>JAADEE010000237.1 GCA_013153575.1 Chlorobiota bacterium | reverse complement strand
TTGAAGAACTTGGAGGAATGTCAAAAGCTGTTGAAACAGGAATTCCTAAAATGAGAATTGAGGAAGCAGCAGCCAGAAAACAAGCAAGAATTGACAGTGGAAAAGATACAATTGTTGGTGTAAACAAATATAAACTTGAAAAAGAAGAACCTCTTGATATTTTAGAAGTTGATAATACAACAGTTAGGAAAGCTCAAATTGAAAGACTTAAAAAACTTCGTGCCGAAAGGAATAACGAGGAAGTTCAAAAAGCATTAAATGCAATTACAGAATCAATGAAAACAGGCAAAGGTAATCTTTTAGAACTATCAATTGATGCAGCACAAAAAAGAGCAAGCCTTGGTGAAATTTCAGATGCAATTGAAGAAGTTGCAGGAAGATACAAAGCTGTTATTCGTTCAATTTCGGGAGTTTATTCATCAGAATCAGGAAATACAATGAGTTTTGAAAAAGCAAAAGAATTAGCAAATAAGTTTGCCGAAGAAGATGGCAGACGACCAAGAATTATGATTGCAAAAATGGGACAAGATGGTCATGATCGTGGAGCAAAAGTTGTAGCAACAGGTTATGCCGATATTGGTTTTGATGTTGATATAGGACCACTTTTTCAAACTCCATATGAAGCTGCAAAACAAGCAGTTGAAAATGATGTTCATGTTCTTGGAGTTTCAAGTTTAGCAGCAGGACATAAAACATTAGTTCCGCAAGTAATTGAAGAGTTGAAAAAACTTGGACGCGAAGATATTATGGTAATTTGTGGTGGTGTAATTCCACAGCAAGATTATCAGTTTTTGTATGATGCAGGAGTTGCTGCTATTTTTGGTCCCGGTTCCTCTGTTGCTGATGCAGCAATTGAAATTTTAGAGATTTTAATGAAATAATTATTTGTTTTATTTCTTAAAATACTTTTCTTGATTTAAGTATAAAAAACTAACTTTGAGTTTAAAATTTGAAAATATGACACCCCAAATAATACTTGCAAATCAAAAAGAGTTTTTTTTATCAAATCAAACAAAACCTTTAAAATTTAGAATTAAACAATTAAAAATTTTAAAAACAGCATTAAAAGAAAACGAAAAATACTTTTATGAAGCAATTTATGCAGATTTTAGTAAATCAAAATTTGAAACTTATGCAACAGAGCTTTCTTTGGTTTATAGTGAAATAAATCTTGCAATAAAAAAACTTAATAAGTGGGCAAAACCTATTAAAAAATCTACAAACTTAGCAAACTTACCCGGTAAAAGTTTTGTTTTACCGGAACCACTTGGCAGTGCTTTAATAATTGGAGCTTGGAACTATCCTTATCAACTTTCATTAGTGCCATTAGTTTCAGCACTTGCTGCAGGGAATACTGTAATTCTAAAACCTAGTGAACTTTCTAAAAATTCATCAGCAATTATGGCAAAGGTTTTAAACCGAGTTTTTATACCCGAAGTTGTGCGAGTTATTGAAGGTGGTGTTAAAGAAACGCAAGAATTATTGTCAATGAAGTTCGATAAAATCTTTTTTACAGGAAGTATTCCCGTAGGGAAAAAGATTTATGAAGCTGCTGCAAAAAATATGACTCCTGTAACTTTAGAACTTGGAGGTAAAAGTCCGACATTTGTTTTAGATGATGCAAATATAAAAATGACAGCTAAAAGAATTGTTTGGGGCAAGTTTTTAAATGCCGGACAAACTTGCGTAGCAACTGATTTTATTTTAGTAGATAAAAAAGTTGAGAAAAACCTTTTAGAAGAACTTAAAAATCAAATTAATGTTCAGTTTCCAAGTTTTGAAACTATACCGGAGAACTATGTTCAAATTATAAATGAACGAAATTTTGACAGATTATTAAACCTAATAGAGAAAGATAAGATATACTTTGGAGGAAGTGCTGATAGGGCAAAAAGGCTTATAAAACCTACAATATTGCATAATGTAAGTTTTGTTGATGAAATTATGCAAGATGAAATTTTTGGACCTTTACTTCCTGTAATTTCTTTTGAGAATATTGAAGATGCTATTGAGGAAGTTAAAAAGCAATCTAAACCTTTGGCTCTTTATGTTTTTTCAAAAAATAAAAGAAACATAAGAAAAATACATAATGAACTTTCATTTGGGGGCGGTGCAATAAATGATACTGTAATGCATTTAACAAATCATAAATTGCCATTTGGTGGTGTAGGTTTTAGCGGACAAGGAAATTACCATGGTTATGCAGGATTTCAAACTTTTTCGCATTTTAAAAGCATTCTTAAAAAGCCATTTTGGTTTGAGCCACCTTTAAAATATGCTCCATATTCTGATAAGAAAATAAAGTGGTTGAAGCGTTTGATTGAATAAAATCAATGTCATATTTATAATTTATGTTATTTGAATATCAGATAATCTTCAAGCAACTTTGTGTCTTCTTTGCAAACCTTTGTGTAATAACGTGAGTTATATCACGAAGTTACACAAAGAATACACAAAGGTTCACAAAGAAATTTGGAACTTTAAATCGTTAAAAAGTTATTTTATCTTGTTTATTGCTCTTTTATCCAGTTAACCAAACCACGTTTTTTAATAATTTGCATAAGTTTTTCAGGAAGAGGAGCAAAATCAAATCTTTTGCCTCCAACAGTTATGTTTGAATTTTCAAAATCAATTTCAACTTTATCGCCTGCTTTGTATGCATTAACAGCTTGTGGGTGAACAATTAATAGAAGTCCTTGATTTATTGATGAACGATAAAAAATCCTGTTAATTGATTTAACAATAACAGCTTTAATTCCTAAATGAGAAAGTCCTACGGCAGGATGTTCACGAGAACTTCCGCAACCAAAATTGTCCCCTGCAATTATTATGTCGTTTTCTTTTGCATTTTTACTGAAATTAACATCAAAACCTTCAAAAAGATGCGGTATAATTGTTTCAGGTTCAGAACTTAAAACTTTGTAAGTTAAATTTCCTGCAAACATTTGGTCGGTATTTAAATCATCAACATCGGCATAATTCCATACACCTGTTTCAGTTCTGCGATTTTCATTTTGTTTAATTGTTAATGTTGCACTTTGTTCTTTTGAATATGGAAATTTCTCAATTTTATCAGTATTTCTTGTGTCAGAAATGTAGCCATTAATTGCAGAAATTGCAACATTTGCAGGAGATGCTAAATAAACACTTGAATTTTTATTTCCCATTCGTCCAAGGAAGTTGCGGTTTGCTGTTGAAATAACATTGTAGCCATCGGCAGGTATGCCTTGTCCTGTTCCTAAACATGGTCCGCAAGATGCAGAAAGAACATTTGCTCCGGCTTCAAGAAAAATTTCAATTAAACCTTCTTTCATTGCTTGCAAATATATTTTTTGCGATGCAGGAGTAACTAAAAGCTGGAAACCATCTGCAACTTTTTTCCCTTTTAGAACTTCGGCAGCTTGTCTTAAATCTTCAATTCTTCCGTTTGTGCAAGTTCCTATAAATCCTTGATTTAAAGGTGTGCCTTTAAGTTCAGAAAGTGCTTTAACGTTATCAACATAATGTGGTGCAGCAACAACAGGAAATAATTCAGATAAGTTTATTTCAATTTCTTTTGCATAAGTTGCATCTTCATCAGCCCAAATTCCTTCAACTTCATTTTTACCATAAAATTTTGCAAGAATTTCATCAGGTGGGAAAACTGCATTTTTTGCACCCATTTCTGATGCTAAATTTGCAAGTGTCATTCTTTCGGAAATACCAAGAGTTTTAACTCCATCTCCATGATATTCAATTGACATATAATTTGCTCCGTCAGAACCAATCATACCAATAATCCAAAGTGAAATATCTTTTGCATAAACTCCTTTTGGTAATTTTCCTGTTAAAGTTATTTTCATACTTTCAGGAACTCTAAACCAAGTTTCACCACGTTTCCAAATTCCTGCAGCTTCTGTTCTGTCAATTCCTGCAGCAAGTGTGTTAAATGCTCCTGCTGTGCATGTGTGGCTGTCGCTTCCAACAATTATCATTTTAGGTTCAGCATGGTATGACATAATTTGGTGACAAATTCCTTTTCCTGCATCATAAAATTTATTTATGCCTTGCTCTTTTACAATATCTCTAATTGTTTGGTATTGTGTAGCAAGAGCAGCTGTTGTTGGTGGTGCATTATGGTCAAGTACAATTAAAAGTTGATTAGGGTCAGCAACTTTTTCGCCACCCATTTTTTCAAAAGTTTTTTTTATGCTTGAAGTGTTATCATGTGTAAGAACAATATCAGGTTTTTTAAAAACAATTGCTCCTGTTTTAGCATTAAGTATTTTTTCTACAAAAGTTTTTCCCATTTTTAAATGTTTTTATTTTAGGCTGTAAAAATAGTATTTGATTTTTTATAATCTTATGATTTTTACATTTTTTATCTCTTATTAATTATTGAAAAAATAACAAAACTTATGCATGCATTGTTGTTGTAAAAAAATATATGTTTTTGCTAATCTTTTTGTTATATTTGTATGTTAGTTAAATGTTTCATTAATGTTTTGTTATGATAAGATTATTGCTATTTCAGTTGTTTTTTGTTATCTTTTTTGGAACAGTTTTTTCTCAAGATAGGGTAATTTTACCTGCTCCTATTAATAGTCCGGAATTTAAGACAGTTTCTCCTTATATTAGTTATGATGGAAAATCTATTTTATTTATTAAAGAATTAAAGAATAAACGGGTTTTAGTTGAAAGTAAGTTAAATAATTACGGAACATGGTCGAAACCTATTCATATTGATGCTATAAATATGTTTGATTCAGTTCCTTTTACTATTGATGCTCCGGTTTACAATTATGATGCAACTGAAATTTATTTTAGTTTAAGGTATGATGAAAAAGATGCAAATTCAGATATTTATTTTTCAAAAAAAGTTAATGGTAAATGGCAAAAGCCTGAAAAGATGCCTGAGCCTATTAATTCTAATGAAGGTGAATTTGATCCATTTATTTCATATGATTCTAAGTTTTTTTATTTCGTAAGAAGAATTGAAAATGAAGATTTAAAAAAGTTTGAATGTTTTACAATTTATGTTTCAGAAAAAAGAAATGGAGAATGGACAAAACCAATTCCTTTGCCCGAACCTGTTAATGATGGGTGTGATAGAACACCAAGATTAGCACCTGATGGTGTTTCTTTATATTTTACATCAGTTAGAGATGGTGGTAAAACAAAGGCAGATATTTATTTTGCAAAGAAAATTACAAAAAATGCATGGATGGCTCCTGTGCCTATAGATACTTTGTATAACCAAGAATATGAATCGTTTCCTAGTGTTCCGCTAGCAGGAGATTATTTATATTATCAATATGGAGAAGGAAAAGGAAAAAAAAGAACAGAAAGGTTTGTTAAATCAGAATTAAAGCCTGAGTTTAAACCTGAAAAAACAGCACATATTTATGGAATAGTTACAGATTTAAATGGAGGAAAACCTCTTGATGCTAAAATAAATGTTGTTGATCCTAATACTTCAATAATTTTATTTACGGCAAAAACCAATGAACTTACAGGAGAGTATAGTTTTTTTCTTCAAAAAGGTAAAAAATACAGAATTGATGTTTACAAAGATGGTTATTCACATTCATTTTTTAATTATAGTACAGAAAAACTTCCTAAATTTATTGAAGAAAGAAAAGATATTAAGTTATACTCAGAAATAGATTTAG
>JAADEE010000112.1 GCA_013153575.1 Chlorobiota bacterium | reverse complement strand
AAAATTCTTTATATAATGATAAAATCATTTTCTTTGCAAAAATAAGTTTTAATTTTTTAGATTAAAATTATCAACGTTTTAAATAATGGTAATTTTTAATAACTGTCAATGAATTTTTAATAATGAAAAATGCAAGTATTTTGTAATGTTTTTATAAAATAATTAACAGGGTATCATCATTATTATTAATATTTTTAAATTTAATTATAATAAATATATATATGTTAAATAAGTTTGAAGAAATAAAAGAAAAAGGATTTATAGAAATTGAAAATTCAAATATTGATTTCAAAAAAGAAATAGCTAAGTTAAAAAAAGAAAAAAATGCAGTTATTCTTGCTCACTACTATGTAGATGGTGAAATTCAAGATATTGCCGATTTTGTAGGTGATAGTTTAGCTCTTTCGCAAAAAGCAGCTTCAACTGATGCTGATATGATTGTTTTTGTTGGTGTACATTTTATGGCTGAAACTGCAAAAATTCTTTCACCTGATAAAAAGGTTATTTTGCCTGATTTAAATGCAGGTTGCTCATTAGCAGATAGTTGTCCTGATGATGATTTTGAAGAATTTATAAAACAACATCCCGATCATGTTGTAGTTTCATATGTAAATACAACAGCAAAGGTTAAAGCTTTAACAGATATTGTTTGCACATCTTCAAATGCAAAAAAAGTTGTAGATTCAATACCAAAAGATAAAAAAATAATATTTGGGCCCGACCGTAACCTTGGAAATTACATAAGTAGAATGACAGGCAGAGAAATGGTAATTTGGGATGGAGCTTGTCATGTGCATAATGAATTTTCTTTGGAAGGAATTTTAGAACAAAAAAAGCAAAATCCCGATGCAAAAATTATTGCACACCCTGAATGTCCTAAACAAATAACTTTAATTTCAGATTATGTTGGTTCAACATCAGGATTAATAAATTTTGTAAAAGAAGATGATGCAAAAACATATATTGTTGCAACAGAACCGGGTGTAATTCATGAAATGAAAAAAATTAGTCCTGATAAATTCTTAATTCCTGCACCCGGTGAAGATGCTGAATGTGCATGTAGCGAATGTGAATTTATGAAAATGAATAATATTAAGAAGTTGTATTCTTGCTTACTTCACGAACTTCCTGAAATTAAGGTAGATAAAGATATTCGTGAAAAAGCATATAAACCTATTAAAGCAATGTTAGATTTATCTTAAAATATTAACACTACCCTACCCTGACAGCATTTATAAAACCTGTCAGCGGTTTAAACAAAAAAAAATAGATGAAAAATCTGTCAAAAATATCGTTTTTACTAATTGTATTTTTTGCCTTTTCAACAATTTTGAAGGCTCAAAAAATAAATCCAAACGGATATAACAAATTTTATTATCCTAATGGAACACTTTCAAGTGAAGGATATATGAAAAATGGAAAACCTGTTGGTTACTGGAAATCGTATTATCCTGATGGAACTTTAAAAAGCGAAGGAAACAGAAAAAATGAAAAATTAGATAGCGTTTGGAGGTTTTATGATAGAGCCGGACATCTTACAGAAATTATTGATTATAAGAACAATATAAAAAGTGGCTATTATAAAAAATATGAATTTGTAAATGATAGTAACAGACAAGCAAATGTTTTAATCTCGAAAGAATTATATGTAAATGGTGAAAAAAACGGTAAATCATATTATTACGATACAAAAGGAAGATTAAGAAAAACAATTGAGTACGAAAAAAACTATAAACATGGTTTTGAAAAACGATATGACACACTTGGAAATGTAAATTTAATTATAAAATATTCTTACGATAATATTACAAATTCAGAGAAACTTAATAGAAGAGATAAATTTGGCAGAAAGCAAGGAATTTGGAAAACATTTTACGGAAACGAAAAGCTAAAAAGTTATGCAAATTATAAAGATGATAAGTTAAATGGGTATTATAGAGAATATAATGTTTATGGAGAACTCACTAAATCAGAGTATTACATAGATGGTAAACTAACAGTTTTAAAAGAAAATGAAGACCCAAAAAGCAAAGTTAAGCTAAAAAAAGAATATTTTCCTGATGGAAAACTTAAAAAATCAGGAGCATTTATTGAAGATAAACCTGTCGGAATTCATAAAATTTATAATGAAAAAGGTGAAATTGTAAATTCTATTTTATACACAAATGAAGGAGTAAAAAGAGGAGAGGGTATTGTAAATAAAGAAGGAAAAAGAGAAGGCAACTGGAAATTTGTATATCCTGATGGAAAAATTAAATCAAAAGGAAAATATGTAAATGGTAAAAAAGAAGGCAAATGGATTTATTATTTCAATAATGGAAAAAAAGAGCAAGAAGGAACTTTTAAAAAAGGCAGACCAACAGGACTTTGGGTTTGGTATTATGAAAATGGTAACATAAGAAGAAAAGGTAAATTCAAAAAAGGTAGAGAACAAGGTTTCTTTTATGAACTTACAGAAGAAGGAGATACACTTTCACAAGGAAACTATGTATATGGTTTAAAATCAGGTAAATGGAAATATAAAGTTAATGATTTTGCAGAAATAGGAACCTATGTAAACGGTAAAAAAGATGGACTTTGGAAACAATATTATCCCGACGAAAAATTATTATTTGAAGGATCTTATATTGAAGGTTTCCCTGATGGAAAACATAAATATTATTACCCTAATGGAAGATTAAGATTAATTTCTATTTATGCAGCAGGAAACAAAACTGGCAAATGGAAAAAATACGATGAAGAAGGAAATTTAGAAACAATAACAGAATACAGAGCAAATAAAAAATACAAAATTGACGGTCAAAAAATTAAGAATTAATGATGTAACAATGAATAATTGTATCATTAAATAATTAAATCATTGTATCATTGAAAATAATATGGATTTCAGAACAAACGAAATATCAAAAGCAGAAGAAATTTTTGAGCAACAATTACGTCCTGCTCAATTTTCTGATTTTAAAGGACAAGCAAAAATACTCGAAAATTTAAAAGTATTTGTAAAAGCTGCAATTATGCGTGGTGAAGCTCTTGATCATGTTCTTTTGCACGGACCACCCGGACTTGGTAAAACAACACTTTCAAATATCATTGCAAATGAGCTTGGTGTAAATATGAAAATTACATCTGGTCCTGTTCTTGATAAACCCGGTGATTTGGCAGGTTTGCTTACAGGTCTTGAAGAAAACGATGTACTTTTTATTGATGAAATTCACCGTTTAAGTCCTGTAATTGAAGAATATCTTTATTCTGCAATGGAAGATTTTCGTATTGATATAATGATTGATAAAGGACCTGCTGCACGCTCTTTACAGCTCGAATTAAGCAACTTTACACTTGTTGGTGCAACAACACGTGCAGGACTTCTAACATCGCCTTTAAGAGCACGTTTTGGCATAAAATTTTTATTAGAATATTATAATGCCGATGTTCTTAAAACAATAATTACACGTTCAGCAGGAATTTTAAATGTTGAAATAAAAGAAAATGCAGCAATTGAAATTGCCCGAAGGAGTAGAGGAACACCACGTATTGCAAACGCATTATTGCGTAGGGTAAGAGATTTTGCACAAGTAAAAGGTAACGGAATTATTGATTTAGAAATTGCAAAATATTCACTCGATGCATTAAATATTGATAAAAAAGGTCTTGATGAAATGGATAATAAAATCCTTAATACCATAATTGATAAATTTGGAGGAGGACCTGTTGGAGTAGGCACAATTGCAACAGCAGTAGGCGAAGATGCCGGAACAATAGAAGAAGTTTACGAACCGTTTTTAATTATGGAAGGATTTATAAAACGCACAATGCGGGGTAGGGAAGTAACCGAAGCAGCATACAAACATCTTGGGAAAATAAATTATAATAATCAAAATTCTTTGTTTTAAAATGCCTGTTTTTGATTTATTAAAAAGAATGATAGGAATTTTTAAAAATTTAAATATTCCTTATATGTTAAGCGGAAGCATGGCAATGAGTTTTTATTCAGTCACTCGTGCAACACGTGATATTGATATTGTTGTACACATGCAAGAAAAAGATATTGATAATTTTATATCAAATTTAAATAACTTTTATTTCAATAAAGAAACAATAAAAAAAGAGATTAGAAACAAAGGAATGTTTAACATAATTGATTTTAAATCAGGATTTAAAGTTGATGTAATAATTTTAAAAGATACAGAATATTTTTTAGAAGCTTTTAAAAATAAAAAAATCTTAAATGAATTAGGTTATGAAGTATTTGTAATTTCTCTTGAAGATTTAATTTTAGCAAAAATTATTTGGATACAACAGCTTCAAAGCGAAAGACAAAAAGAAGATATTAAAATGCTTTTGAATAATGAAAATACTGATATTCAATATATTAATAAATGGGCAAATAAATTAAAATTAAAAACTTTTGGTTTAATATAATGAAAGATACCACAGACGAAATATACAAAATTCAACATGATATTTTCATGCAAAAACCTTTAAAAGAAAGATTTATGTTAAATCTTGAATTAACGGAATTTATGCGTGAAATGACAAGAATAAGAATAATGAAAAAACATCCTGAATACAATGAAAAACAAATAAAATCAGCTGTTTTCAGAGAAATTTACCATGATATTTTTTCAGAACAAGAATTTATAGAAATAACAAAAAACTTTTAACTTTTACCTTTAAACAAAAAACTAATAAAATATGAAACTAATAATACCAATGGCAGGAATGGGCAAAAGAATGCGCCCACATACATTAACATTACCAAAACCATTAATTCCAATAGCAGGCGAACCAATTGTAAAACGTTTAGCCGAAGAAATTACAAAAGTATCAAAATCAAAAATTGATGAAATTGCATTTATTATCGGCGATTTTGGTAAAGAAGTAGAAAATACACTATTAGAAATTGCAAAAAACTTAGGAGCAGAAGGCAAAATATATTATCAAACAGAAGCTCTCGGAACAGCACATGCAATTTATTGTGCCGAACCAAGTTTAAACGATAAAGTCATAGTTGCTTTTGCCGATACACTTTTCAAAGCAGATTTTAATCTTGATGAAGAAACAAGTTCAATAATTTGGACAAAACAAGTTGATAATCCCGAAGCATTTGGTGTAGTTAAGAAAGATGCAAATGGCAACATTACTGATTTTATTGAAAAGCCAAAAGAATTTGTTTCAGACGAAGCAATTATAGGAATTTATTATTTTAAAGACGGTGAGAATTTAAAGCAAGAATTAAAATACCTTATTGACAATGACATTCGTGGAAATAATGAATATCAATTAACCGATGCCCTTGAAAACATGAAAAATAAAGGAGTAAATTTCAAGTCGGCAACAGTTACCGAATGGTTAGATTGCGGAAATAAAGATGCAACAGTACATACAAATCAAAGAATTTTGCATCATCTCGGAAATCAAGTTTCAGAAAAGAGCAAACAAAAATTTTCAGTAATTATTGAACCTTGTTTTATTGATGAAGGAGTTATTATAAACAATTCAGTTGTAGGACCTTATGTATCAATAGGAAAAAATACTGTTATTAAAAATTCAGTAATCAGTAATTCAATAATTCAAACAAACACAAATATAAAAGAAGCAGTTTTTTCAAATTCTATGATAGGAAATTTTGTAAACATAAATAAAGAAAAAGACGATTTCAG
>JAADEE010000146.1 GCA_013153575.1 Chlorobiota bacterium | reverse complement strand
AAATAAATTCATTTTGGGAGGAAAAGAAACAGATGTAATAAAAGTTGTATACAACAAAAATGTTATTGATAAATTATTTTCGTTACTTTCTATTTCAGATATAGGAATATCAACTTCATTTATTTGTGGTAATTCTTGAATTTCAGGCTGAACTATTGTTCCTAACTGTATAATTCCACCATTGCCTACATAATTACCAATAGTTGATGGCACATTCTTATAATCTTTAGTTTCAGGAATGTCTTTTAAAAATAATTTATCAATAACATTTTTGTTGTATACAACTTTTATTACATCTGTTTCTTTTCCTCCCAAAATGAATTTATTTTGAAACGGAATAACCTCATAGTCGTTTTGATATATTTTAACACTTGGTAATAAACCATTCATACTTGGCAGAATGATTGGTAAATATTGAGAATTAAATATAGATACAGAATCTGTTATAGCTGGCTTAATGACAACGCTATTAAAATCAACTATTTCATTAATAATTACTGGTTTAAAAACTTTAACAACTGGTAAATTAATGTTGTGTTTCAAATGAATGAGTGATTTATCCGTATTAATTTGTGAAATGTCAATAATGGCCGGTTCATAATAATTTTTATACAGAATAATTTCTCCCGACAATCCATCTAAATTCAATTCTCCGTTTTCATCTGTTTTTTTTGTTGAACCATATACCTTAACATCTTTTATTGGATTATCATTGGTTGCGTCTACTACTTTTAAGATTTTGTTTCTTTTCAATATTACTTCGTAATAACCATTAGCCCAATTCATGTCTTTTTTCTTTACCGAAAATAATTTGAATGCCGGATCAGGTGTAAATGTTCCTTTTTTGGCAATGTAAAATTCTATCACATCATCTTCAAGATTGTAATTAACACCATGAACCAATGCCCAAGCGCCAATGTTATAATCCCAAAAAATACGTTTATTTCCCCAAGATTTGTTTGTTATTATCAATGGAGAATCAGGGCCAAAAGCCTGCCCTGTTACTTCATCTCTAACAATTATGGGATAAGGTCTGCCTTCACTCATTTATATAAATTTTTTAACTGACGGATGATTTTTTAACATCATTTTTTGAAATTTATTCAATGATGCTAACCGGAATAATAATTCTAAATCTTCCGTGTTTTGTTCTGCAATTTTAGTAATGTATTTTACCCTTTTTCCTTTTTCAAAAGGTGTTTTTTCATTTATTTCGATTTGTTCTTTGCTCATATTGATTCAACATATTTAATAAATCAGGATAAAAATTTTCATTACCACTCAAAAGATTAACAACTCTTTGTAACAATCCGATAGCTTCATTATCATAGTCACCAATGCTCTAACAAAAATGCTGCAATGCCGGTTTTTGGGTATTTGGATTGTTAAGCCCTACTGTTTGTTGTTCTGAAGCTACTTTTGAAATAATTCCCGGAACCATTTCCGAAATTTTTTCAATCGCCGGACTTTCCCAAATTGATTTTTTATCTTGCTCCGCTTTAAGAAGTTTAATATCTATTTCAAGCTTACTTTTAGCTTCTTTGCATTCTTCATATTTTTTTTTCAATTCTTTTCTTTCTGCATTTACTTCGTCAAACCGGAATATCTTGTATATATTTTCAGGTGCATTCATTCCCGATCCATTCATTCCGTATGTCTGATGCATTTGTGGAGCTTGTGGTATTTGTTCATTATTTGGTTGCATTGCGATTTGATTTTGTTGCATTTGTGGCAACATGTTAACTTCTACGGTTTTAGGTGATTTCCAAGTGGTTCCGTTTGATTTATAATATTTCAACAAAATCTTATCATAACCGTATTCTCGCTGAATTTTTTCAATCAAACGATCTAAATTGGGATAATAAACCAACTTTCCAATCTTAAATACGGCATCCGAATCTTCGATTGTAATTTTATTTCCGTATGGAGAAATAAAATCAACACCCCTCATTATATAATGCTTGTCTTCTATCGCCGATTTTATTTCTTTATAGGTTAATTGATCCATTTTATTTTTGGTTTGGTTATTAATTACAGTTTGTTTCTTTTGATTCTTCTGCTATTTGACAATAAGTAAATTCCAATTTATTGCCTGGTATATTTTTAATGGGAAATACAATTTTTATCTCAACTTCATTTATTATTAAACTTTGAGCAAAACGGTATTTACCGCCCGGATATATTAATTTTCCATTGACAATCACATTATTACTTCCAACATTGTGTAATTCAATGTCTGTAATATCTTTGTAATTAATGATTTTATCTTTGGTATAATAATCAGTATTGAAATTTACTTTTGTCATTTTAGCACATATTTGTTACATCAACTATTTCATTATTGGCTCCAATTGCTTTTCCCTTTTCTGTAAGGATAAAAATAAATTGACCTTTAAAGTCTTCATCCATTTCTTCTGATGTTACTTTTAAACGAACACCGCTATTTGATGAAATTCCAGGTGGAAAAGGAAAGGCTGTTTTAGGTTTGAATCCGTCATCACCTTTTGCTAATGCATTAATGTCAATTGGCCCTACTATATTGCTACCATTTGACATCATAAATTCACAATCAATGTCTTTTTGCAGATCACCTTTTTTGTGAACATACATGACACCGATAACATTGTAATCGCCGGGAAAAGTTATATCTAAAGTATCTCCATTTTCTCCGGCTGCAATTTTAATATTTCGAGTTTCTATTTTTAACATGACTATTTGATTTTTATAAAAAATTCCCCAACCCCGAAATCCGGGTGTCGGGGAATTTTTAGACTGTGGTTAAATTATGACTATCCGATATAAGTTTTTGCACCTTCCAATCTCACTTTAACATAGTGATCTTGATCATCGCTAAATTGGACGGGCTGCTTAATTACAACTTGCCAAGTTTGTCCATCTAATAAATAACGCGGATCAAACAATTGAAAATAAGGTTTGTCTGCATTGTTTTGATAATCATTAATGGCATCGATAGCTCCGGAAAAAACAACTTTACCTGCTGTAGAAATTTCTATTTCACCATTTTTTATTTCATCTGGTAAATCTTTACTCCATCCGGTTACTTTATCAACTTCAGTTCCAGCTGTAGCTGTAGCATGTTCAATAACTATTCTATCAAATAACAGAACTTCACCAATTGGCAATTGATACTGAAGATTTGTAACACCTAATTTTTTCTTTAGATCAGAATTAACGAGTTCTTGAATGGCACTTCCTTTTCCGATATTGGCAGCTATATAACCACCGGTGCCTACCTCAAATTTTGCATAACTTCGCAACTGCTTGCTTGAAGTTTTTCGTTGATATACAGACGGCATAGCCGGATCATAACAAGGAGCATTCATTCCTTGCCCATAAGTTTCGACAAAATCGTCTGATAATTTCTCTTGTAATTGGCTTGAAATCATTCCGCTTGTATAAAGTGAAACGAGTAATGCAGCTAAAATTCTAAAACGTGTAGTTTTCATTTGTTTTTTATTTTTGGGGTTAATAATAATCTTAAATCATATTGGCAGATACCATATATCTACGTTGACTTTTTGGAGTTGCAGTCACTTCAAAAACTTGCGGACTGTTAAGTCTTGGCGCTTGGGATGCTGATTTTAAAAATACAGTATCTTCATTTCTGATTTCCGGACGTGGAGATGCTCCACCTGAAATAACTTTTGTTTTAGCCAAAACTTTAAATGTCATACTAACCGCATTTTCAACGGCAATTCCTAAAAAGGTATGCTTAACCAACTTACTGGCCATATCATTACCTTTTATTCCCATATATCCCAATGCTCCGGCAACAATACCAACTCCTCCAACAATCTCATTTGCGTATTTCGAGTTGATTTTAGAAGCGTATGGTTTTACGTAATTTTTACCGTATGCAGATGCTACGGTTCCTAATCCTAAACCGGTTACCACCGGTATGGTATTCTTAATTTGTTGTTTCGTGGGTTTTGAAAATTTCATTTTTCTATTTTTTATTTTTGTTTTTGTTTTTATTGTAAGCGTAAGCTCCACCGGCTACACCAAGAGCTAATAAAGTAATTACCACCGGATCCTTATAAAACGGTTTTGATTCATCCGGTTTAACAGTTGCCGGTAATGGCTGTGGGATGAATCCTGTATTTCCACCGGTTACTGTTTGCGGATTGGTTGTAGTGGGTAATGTTGACGGATTTGTTCCACCACTTACAGAAGTATCTCCACCATAATAAATATTGGTTGCAGGCTGACTGCTTGTATTGCCTGATACGTCTTGATAGATATTCCAACCTGTATCCCACACAGTTTGCAAAACTTCGGCCCATGTTGATACTTGGTCAGCCGTTGAACTTGAAGTTCCCAAAGTTGATGAACCTAAATCTAAATCTACTCCGAAATTTCCGGTGGTTCCCGGAAGATATCCGCTATAATAATCTGTCGTTGTAAATGGAAATGGATCATTCATCCCCAATTGTCTGACAAATTGTTTGGAAACTTGATTGATTTTATCAACTCCTGCATTTCTGTATTTAAAAGGTATAAATCTACCATCAGCATAAATGCCGTATGGATAAATTTTAATTCTTCCGGATGATTCTCTTATAAATTGAGCAACATCATCAATATTTTCAATCCTATATCTGGAATTTGTCTTATACATTTGTTGTATAAAATTCTCTTTGTTGTTAACTTGGGCTCTGTTTAACCCATAATACTTAAGTTTAGGCATAATTTCTAAATCTTTATTTTTTATGTATGGCGTTGTATAATTAAATTGTGGTAAAGTTCCATCAATTATAATTTCTTTGTTATCAACCGGAACAACAATAAAAACATGTGTATAATTAGTTCCGTCATAACTCACCTTTCTGATGTAATGTTTGATGCCCAATTGCTGCAAAATACTGCTTGCAATAGTTGTATAACCTTTACAATTAATTCCGTTTTCTCTCATTTTCCACGCACATGCTATACTTTGAATGTGCTGATCTTCATAATCTGGTGAGTATTGAAAATTATTATAAATAAAACGATGAACGTTTTCTAAAGTTTTTAATAATGATCCGGTTCTCAAATGCTTGGCAATTTTTTCAGCCTGCCAACTGTATTTTGTCGCCCATTCTTTCATTTTTTTTACTCCAAAATCAGTATCTCCTTTTCCTAATTCTTTAATCTCACATTCTACATTTGGAAAAAATCTATCATACTTTTTTTTTGATTCTAATGGACGATAAAGCTCCATACATATTAATTTTTATAAAACTTAACACCTTTGGTAACAGATTCTTCGTTTCCGGCTTTTCTTACGCTTCCTTGATAATCAATCTTTACATTTTTTAACCGGTTTTTACGGACAAAACGTCTCATTCGTGCGCGATTGGGTAATACATATATTTTAGGTATTTTTTGGCCTGATTTTGTAGCTATAATAGCACAAACAGAATTTGTATTTTCCGGCGCTTCCAAAGTGCGTTTTTTTCCGGTTTTGGTTGATTGGTAACTGATTTTCATCTCATTTTTATTTTTATTTTTTTATTCGTAAAAAGCAACACAAACATATTGTTAGTATTTATTTTTGTATTGGTTTATAACCGTTTTTGATTGTTTATAACTGTTTTTGTTGATTTATAACCGCTTTTGTTGATTTATAACCGCTTTTGTTGATTTATAACCGCTTGAATTGTTTTTGTTTCAAATGTTTTTTTGTATTTTTACATAAAGTTTGCCGACTATGAGAAAAAAAGATTTAAAAAAAATGTATCCGGGCCTTTCATACCGGTATTTTATAAGGCCTGT
>JAADEE010000023.1 GCA_013153575.1 Chlorobiota bacterium | reverse complement strand
GAATTTATAATTCCGTTTTTTTATCTTTTTATACAAACTAAAACAAGCTACAACAATATAAACATTTCCGTTCTCCTTTTGGATTTTTTGACTCACAGACAGGACAAATAAAAAACTCATCCGTATTTTCATTTACTTCTTTAACCGGAATACCACAATTTGGGCAAAATAAATCATTATCAGCATCAAATTCGCAAGAACAATTGTCACATATATAAATATTCATTTTTTATTGATATAAGCCTAATTCAACACCAATATTTAACCTCGGAAACTCTGTTGAGCTTACTTGTTGCTTAAAATCTTCTGAAAACAAATCTGATAATCTATATTTACCGACTATACCAAACCTTCCCATACAAAATTTTAATTTAATTCCGTATTGTAAAGTTTCAATATAGTTTGGATTTACATTTTTTAATACATTATAATCTTCACCCAATACTGTATTATTTGCAGATTCTGTTTTAGCCTCTCTAAAAGTTCGAAATGCCCACTCTCCATATGGTGCTATGTCAATATAATTACCAAAACCATATTCTTTCTTTTTTACCTTTATGCGAATAAAAACATCATTTCCTAAATTATTTAAAATTATCTTCTCACTATCATACAAGGTACTAACAGGAATGAGTTTTCCTTCATCTTGTTTAATATTCCAAGATTGATGATTGTAATACAAAGACAAACCAAAATAAACAGTTTCAGAAATTTTATATCTATATTTTATTCCGTAAGAAAACGAATTTGATTTACCATAATTAATATCAGCTCCATCACCATCTTTTGGAGGTGTCATGAAGCCAAAATTTAAGAACGAATGAACAAAGTGTTTTTTATTTAACCCAAAATTATCGTCGTTTTTTATTTCTTCATCTTGAGAAAAAGAATAAAAGCTAAATAATAATATTATGATTAGAGTTAATAAGCGTTTCATTTTAATAACAGCTTTTTATTATTTGGTATGTTCTTTCAATATCATTATCTAATCCAACAGAAAATCTTACAAGTCCCGGAGACATACCCATTTCACGTTGAACATCTTCAGGAATTTCAGAAGATGTACTACTTCCGGAATTACTAAATAAGGTTTTAAAATATCCAAGACTTACAGCCAAATATCCTACACCTTTTTGTTGCATTTTTTCCATAAAACGATAAGCATTCTCTTTTGTATCAAGATCAATGGCTATTAGTCCTCCAAATCCATACTCTTCATTCATCATAGATTTAAGTAATTCATGCCCTTTATTTGTTTTTAAACCCGGATATATTACTTTTATGTTATCCTCAACAAACCTTTCTGCTAAATACATTGCATTTTTACTATGTTGTTTCATTCTTATGTGCAATGTGTAAAGGTTTTTTAAAATATTTGAAGAACGTAAAGGGTCTAAAACTGGTCCTAAAAGCATTGCAGTTCCTGAATTTACATCAATCAATGAGTTTATATATTCTTCTGTTCCACATATTGCTCCGGCAACTGCATCGTTTTTACCATTAATAAATTTAGTCATGCTGTATACAACAATATCTGCTCCTAATTTATATGGAGAAACCATCATTGGAGAAAATGTATTATCAACAATTAATTTTGCTCCTGCTTGCTTTGCAATTTTTGCCATTTCAGGTATATTGGAAACTTGCAATAGTGGGTTTGAAATGGTTTCTGTGTATATTACTTTAGTATTAGGACGTATTGCTTTTTTCATAGCATCTAAATCCGTAGGAATAACAAAAGTAACGTCAATGTTAAATTTAGGAAGATAGTTTTTCAAAAAAGCATATGTTCCACCATAGGTTGTAACAGATGAAACAATATGATCTCCTGAATTACATAATTGAAGTATTGCAGATGTTATTGCTCCCATACCCGAACCTGTTACCCATGCAGATGGAGTTCCTTCCATAGCTGCCAAAGCATCAGATAAATATTTGTTTGTTGGATTCCAATGTCTTGAATATAAAAAGCAACCTTCAGCTTCACCATGGAATGTATCAACCATAGTTCCCGCTTCTAAAAATGTAAATGTTGCAGAATCTGTAATAGAAGGGTTTACTCCTCCAAATTCTCCAAATTGCTCTAATTTGCTTAATTCTGTTGCCGGATCAAACTTTTTCATAGTTTTATTTATTTTTAAATGGTGTTAATATTTTTTTTAATAATGATTTTTCTTCTAAATCAGACTCATCATAGTATCCTTGTCCATAGCCATAACCATAACCATAACCATAACCATGACTATAATCAAAACTTCTTTTTATTTGAATATCATTTAAAATGATTCCAAGATTTTCTATGTTGTTATCTTTTTTAGCATCTTCAATTAATTTTATAACATTCTTAGAAGAATAATCTTGCCTCATAACATATAAGTATGCATCAGCTATTTCTGTAAGAAGCATTGCATCAGTAACTACTGCAATTGGAGGAGTATCTACAATTACATAATCGAATTCTTTTATAGCTTTTTCAAAAAACAAATTCATTCTTTCAGACTCTATAAGTTCTGCAGGATTAGGTGGAACCATACCCGGCATTGCAACATATAAGTTATTTGTTTGTGTTTTTCTTATAATTTCATTATAAGTTGCATGTTCAACTAAATATGAACTTACTCCTATTTTATTATCGAAATCAAATATTTCTTGTAGTTTTGGTTTTCTTAAATCAAGTCCTACAAGCAAAGTTTTTTTATCAGAAAGGGCAATAACTGAAGCAAGGTTTGAAGATATAAAGCTTTTTCCTTCTCCACTTATTGATGATGTTACAACTATTATTTTATTTTCTTTATTTTTAAGTATGTATTTTAAATTTGTTCTTATTGCTCTAAATGATTCTGATATTGGTGATTTTGGATGCTCAATAACCGGAAGTTTTGATTTATATTTATTTTTTCCGACAGTTCCGTAAATAGGAATATTAGTTCTGCTTTCAATATCACTTTTATCTTCAATTTTATTATTGAAAAATTCTAAAATAACAATAAATAATATTGGTATTATAAAGCCAAACATTATTCCTTTCTTTTTATTTCCTGCAGTATCCGGAGATTTTTTTTCTGCAAGTTCAGCTCTTGCTTTATCAAGAATTCTTGTATCTGCTTTGTTTGATGCTTGAGTAATTGCAGCTTCCATTCTACGCTTTAATAAATGAGTATATAGTTCATCATTAATATTAAATTTTCTTTCAATATTTATCATTCTTCTTTCTGAAACAGGAAGCTTATTTATGTCTTTGTTTGTTTTTGCTATATTTCTATTTATGTTTTCTAAATCTTTTGTTGCTACTTCAATATTTTTATTTGCATGATTTAGTATTTGTTTTTGCATATTACTAATTTGCAAATCTAACTTTTGTGAAATTGGAATGTCATTTTTAACGCTGTAATCAAGCATTTCTCTTTCAGTTAATAATTCTGAATATTTATCGAGATAACTTAAAAGAACTGCATCATTAATATTCATAATAGAAGGAGATGTTATTGTTGTAACTCCATCATTATTTAAAAGTTGTTCTTGCAAATATTTATAATATGCAATTTTATTTTTTTGTTGAATTTTATAATTGCCAAGTTCTGTAAGCCTGTTTAGTAACAGCATTCCTTCATTGCTAATATCAATTGTACCATTTTGTTGTTTGAATATTTGCATACTACTCTCTGTTTTTCTTAAAGAGTCTGAAACACCTTCTAATTGTTTGTCAATAAATTCAATTATGCTTGCTGCTTTTTGATTTTTTTCATCTAACCCTTTTTGTATATATAATTCAGTTAGTTTATTAAGAAAATCTGCATCTTTTTGAGGAACAGTTCCTACTAACCATAACCACAAAATTGAACTTCCTTGAGGGCTTACCTCTATTTTCATTCTATTTAAGTAGCTTTTAATAACACCGGTAATATTATTTTTTATGAAAAAATATTTATTACCTATAATGTTATTATTAAATTTAACAGAGTCTCTATGTAATATTTTAAATTTAAAATTGTTGTACTTAAAAGTTTGCCCAATTTTTATTTTTTTTGAAACTTCAAACTTTTCTATAGAAATTAACACTTCATTTTTATTTAGAAATTCGACATAAACAGGCAGTCCGGTATATTGAGAGTATAAAGTGTCATAAACAACAACAAATGGAGATTTTTTATATATTTCATAATTTGTTTTAAACCGTTCATCTCTGTAATAGGATGTTTCAAATTCTAATGTTTTTATTGCTTCTTCACTTAAAGAAAATGAGCTTAAAATACCTATTTGTGTATCTAAATTTTTTCTTTTACTGAATAGGGTTAACCCCCCTGCAACCTCTTCTTCGTTGCTTTCACTTTTCAGCATTATTGTAGAATGAAGCCCATAGGTTGGTATAGCATGAGAATTTACCCATTTTGCAACAAAAAAAGAAATGGTAACAGATATTACAAAAAGATACCAATAAGAAATTGCTAAAAAAAGGTATTTCTTTATTTCAAAACCTTGTGGTGCGTTTTCTTGTGTATTGTTTATTTCATTCATTTATTTAAACAGAATTTTATTGACCTAAAAGATTTAAAACTAATACGACTGTTGTTAATGCAGAAGATATTGCTGAAAGGAAGAACATATATTCTTTAATGTTAACTTGTGCAATCTTTGCTTTTACAGGTTCAATTATTATAATATCATCAGGATATAAATAAAACTTTTGTGATGTTAATAAGTTTCTATCTGACAAATCTAAATTGTAAACGATTCTTTTGTCTTCTTCTTTTCTTACGACAGTAACTTTTTTAATGTTGGCATATTCTGTTACCCCTCCAGCCCTTGCAACAGCTTCTAATATATCTATATTATCTTGGTAAATATAAATTGGTCCCTTTCTATTAACTTCCCCTAAAAAAGAAATTTTAAAACTAACAAATTTAACATTTACAATTGCATCTGTTAAGTACTCATGTGTTCTTCTTGTTACATCTTCTCTAAATTCTGCAACAGTTTTCCCAGCTGCAGGAATAAAGCCCAAAATTGGAACTTGAACATATCCAGTATCATTTACTGTAAATCCAGACAAATAAAATTCTCCTCCGTTATTACTTCTGCTATTATTTCCACCTAAATCTCCAACTTTAAATAGTTTTGATATTTCTTCATCAGTTGTTGAAATTTGTATGTGTAATACATCATTAGGCTTTAATTTATATTTACTTGATTTTACTTGATACATATAAGTAGAATCTACATCTTGTTCACCATCGTATATATATCTTACACTTTTGTTGCACGAGGCAAAAAGAAAAATTAAAATACTAAAAATTAATATGTATTTTTTTTTGTTCATTTTTTGCTTTTATAATAATTCATACTTTACAAAAGTAAAAAATATATTTGTTTTAAAGATATATTTATAAAAAACGGTATTTTTATTGTAAGTAAAAAGAAAACAGTTTATTTTAATTATGAAGATATATTCTGACATTTTTAAATTAAAACATAATGGAATTAGCCCAAAGCAAGGTTCAATATTGATTTCTGAGCCTTTTGCTCCTGATGCTATTTTCAGTAGGGCTGTTATACTTCTTGCAGAACACAATAAAAATGGAAGTGTTGGTTTTATATTAAACAAGCCTTTGAATAAAACAATTTCTCAACTTTCAAGTGAATTCGGAAAAAATGACATGAAAGTGTCAATTGGTGGCCCTGTTGAAAACAATAAAATTTATTATATACATACTTATGGTAATAAAATTCCTAATAGTATGAAAATAACAAATGGCTTGTATTGGGGTGGAGATTTTA
>JAADEE010000187.1 GCA_013153575.1 Chlorobiota bacterium | reverse complement strand
TAATTATTATCTTTCGGTAGCATACTCTTAAATATACTCTCAACAATAAGCGGATAATCTTCTTTTAAAGGCATTAATACTGGCACCACATTCCATCTGGAAAGCATTGCCGCAGAAATATTTCCTGGCTTATTACTTGTAGCAAACAGTGAAACTTTCCCTTCTAATGATGAATCTGATAAGAATGTTTGTAATTGTCCCATAAGATTTTGCGTAACGCCTGAATCATTATTTTGTGAACCATTTCTATTCATCGGTAAAACCATTTCTAACTCATCAATTATTCCTATTCCTCGCTGTTCTTTTAAAGTTGCTAACATCAACTTGGTTTTTCTTTCACTTTCTCCAACCAAAGAACCTTTGGGACTATTAATCATAAAAGCTTGAATTTTTGCCATAGCAGCTGCTTGTGTAACAAGATGTGTTTTACCAGTCGCCGGTGCTCCTGCTAAAATAATATTCCGTATTGTTCCTGACTTTCCATTTCTTAATGAGTTTGCAGCCTTTGACAAAATATAAAGCGGTCTTTCAATATTCCTGCCTGCAAGTTTTTGATTTGAAATTCTACCTGTATCAACTGCTTCAAGTGTCTTTTCAGATATTGAAATAATATCTTCTTGTTTCTTTTTGTAAAATTGGGTAGAAGTTATTGTATTGCCTGTTTTTGTTGATGATAAAAATATTTGTTCCATACCTCTATTAGGAGTATTAGATGTAATGTTAATAATAATATCATCCGTTAAACCGCCCTCAATCTTGGCGTTAGGATAACGATTTTTTAAGGCTTTTAAAAATAATTTCTTTTCATCTGAATCAGGTTGTTGTATCCTTAAAACATCAATCTGTTTTACTAATAAATCATTTAATTTTCCTTCCCGAGCTTCTGAAAAAACAACATAACTACCTGACCTTCTCAACCCTAACGATTTTGATAATTTCGAAGCTAATTCAATCGATACCATTTGCTCAGGACTTAAAAATCCCGGTTGTATATCCGGTGCATTATGCTCGGCAAATTCAATAAGTATCATAAATGAAATTTGTCGTCCATCTCTAAAAGTCGGGTAATTTGCTGCTTGAACCAATCTTAATAAACCTCTCATTACTTGTACAAATTCACTATCAGGTGATTCATTTGTAGATTTCGTAATTCCCATTGATTTAAGCACATTATTTACATCTTGTGCTTCTGTTTTTGTAAGTGAAGAAGCGTCAAAAGTAATACCTGATGAACGTGAATACTCAATAAGTATCAAACCTCTTTTTAAAGCCTCTTTTCTAACAACTTCAATTAAAGGAGTAATTCTACCTTTTTCATCTATTGTAAAATCTCTAAGGTCGCGTCCTGTTTGGATAATAATATGCTTTCCTTCATCTAATGGATTAAATAATGTCTGTATTGCATTCATAATTTTAGTTTTTTAGTTTGTTTACATTTACTTTTCTATACAAAGATTTTTTGGTTGATGTAGATTGCTTGGTTTTTTTCTTTGTTTTTATTTTTTTTTCTATCTTTTTGGATGTCGGCAACCAACTATCTCCACCTGTCCATTTAACTTTTGATTCTTTATGTTTAATACCTCTCTTCTCCAATTCTTTATCTAATTGATTTAATTTAACATTACAACTGTTATCTGCTATACCAATGGTTTCAGAAACCAAATCAACTTTGGATGTTTTACGGTCAATTCTAACTTCCGTTAAAATAGCTTCTCCTTGATTATTTTCAGCAATTACAGAAACCTTAGCATCAGAATAAACTAATGAAACATTAGTAAATCCTATGGCTACACTTGCATCTTTTACAACATTTGCAACACTCTGCGTAAAAACAGTATTGTGTTCATTTTTAACATTATTCATTAAAGTATTGACAGCTGTTTTAAATCCATTTTCAGTTTCTGATGAAATGATTTTTGCTATACCATTCTTAATAATACTTCCGGTTTGTATTTTATATCCTCCTTCTTTAATTGCATTTATAACTGCTACTTTTTGTTTAACCAGATTATTAACATTTGTATTGACCATTGCTTCCATATTTTTTGAAAAAGAAGTACTAAAATCTACTTTTAATTGCTCGGGTGTTTGAACAATATTTTTGGCTTTTTCAACTACTACACTATTTGAAATAAGTGCTTTTAATTCGCTGTTGGTTGATAGTGCAATAGCACTATCAACCTCAGCGTTCGTATTTATACAAGTGGTAACTGCGTCAACCACATTGGCTTCTACTATACGTTCTACTTTTCTAACTCTTACTTGTGACATAATTTTTTCTTTTATAGTTATACAAATTTTTCTTCATCATTGATGTTCGTGTCAAATCCATCATTTTCATCTTCTTGAAAAATATCTTCATCTGAATTATCGTCTCTTTCATTGTTAACTATTACTGGCTCATTATCTTGTTGTGAAGTTTCATAGTTGACATCTTCATTTTTGCTTGACTCATCATCAGAACAATTGTCCCAACACGGGAAAAGTGGCTTGTCCTTGTCAGGGGAAACAGAAAAATTGATTGCTGTAATTCTTTGTAAAACGCTTTTTTCATCATTTCTGAATCTTGGCCTAAAAATTTGTTCTAATTGCTCTCTTGGTGTGTCAGGAAAACCATTCAAAGCTAATTCTCTTGGTGTGTACCATTCCTCAGTTTGATTTGAAATATCGTTTGTGATTTTTATTTTTTCGTTCTCTAATTTTCTACGTTTTTTCCAAAATGACCGATGTTGCATCTTAGCTATGGCTACTTTAATTGATTTTAAACCTGCTTCTCCAAAAAATATGACCATCAAATGACTAACTAATGCAATCCAATACATAGCTGACGATAATAGTAAGTTCACTGTTCCTCCTTGCGCCATATATGTTGCTGCTGCTACTAAAATAATGAACATTGGAAATACATATTTTAAAAAAGCAGTAACATATAAAGATATTGGTTTCGGTGGCTGTTCTAATTCAATCATTGAGTTATATTTTGCCTGATATGCATCAATTGTATCTTCATATTTTCGCCTTGCCTTACTGTGCCCATCAATTCCGAATGTATAAATGAGTAGCACTACAAGGGGAAAGGCTAATTTTAATCCTTTTTTAGTTGAAACAGACAAATCACTAAAACCAATGATATAGTCATATACATCTGACAACAATGCGTTATCGATTATGTATAATCCCACTATTGACAATATAACAACAGGGAGATACATCAATGTTTTATTAGAAGCTTCAAGTAGTTCTTTTTTATTCTCCTTAAAAGCAAAATATTGTCTTGTTAATTCATCCGCTTTTAGTGGTAATTCTTTCGTTAAGTAACTTAATAAGTCCTTAATATTCTTCATCATAGCATTTAATTTTTTGCTATAATTCAATACTGGTGATTTACGTTTATTTTTCATCGTAGTAAATTTTAAGGTTAATAATAAATTCCTATTTTGCCATAGGCAGTTCTTAAATCAGGAGTAATAACAGGCTTACAACTTTTTAGCCACTGCCCCTGTGCTTTATTACTACCGTAACATAAGTAGTATTCAATACTGATGTTTTGTTCAGGAACAGGAGTATTAACATAATCAACCCCGTCTGAGATAAGCAATGTGTAGTGTTTTTTGGCATCAGCAGTTTTGTGAAAATTAACTGCTCTTAATACGGCATTTCCAATATCAGTGTTACCTGAATTGTGGTTACCATCCATAACCTGTTTAACCGAATCTTTAAACCTGCTAATATCTGCTTGTAATTTTGCTTGATACTTTTGCAAGTCTTGTTTATATTTTACTAATGTGACCTTTTCGTACTCGTTCTTTGCATTGTAATAAGAAAAGGAATTTGTAAAATCAGACTTATTAGGTTCGGCAGGCTTGACCGGTATTAATTTTGTATTTACAGTAAACTGAACTGTTGTATAATCACTATTAGCTTCGATAATGCCAAAAGATAACGCACCACCGTTTTGAACTACAAAGTCTATTGCCGGTTGCAAATCTGATAGAGCTAATTTAGGGATACCAAATTGGTCACGTGAACCACTATAATCATCAAGAATTGATATACTTACAGGATTGTAAGTTTTTACTACTTCTTGTTTAGGTGTAGTTTGTCTAATTTCAGTATTTTCTGTTTGCGTAGAACAAGCAAACAGTAAAAAACTAATTAATAAAATTGAGAGTTTGGCTATTGTTTTCATATCTGTATATTTTTAAGTTGCAATATCAATATCGA
The DNA here is from genome assembly GCA_013153575.1 of Chlorobiota bacterium. Lineage (GTDB taxonomy): Bacteria > Bacteroidota > Bacteroidia > Bacteroidales > JAADGE01 > JAADGE01. The sequence goes on along the minus strand of JAADEE010000187.1, from coordinate 1,569 downwards.
TACTGTATCTTTAAGTACTCAAAAACAGATATGAATTTCCGATACATTTCGCTTAAAACAAAATGTATAATTGTAAATAATTATAAATCAAATGATTAAAAATGTTAAAAAAATTAACACACTGTTAATTTTTTCTCTTATTTATGTGTCTTTTTAGGAATTTTCTATTTTTTTCTTCTACAATTGTCGCTAAATCCGGATCAAACCAACTAACTTCTAATCCGTTTTCTTTTAAATACTTAACTCCTTCACCATCAACTCCTCTTTCTTTATCGTCATTAGGATCATACATTGCAATAACTACACGCTTTAAACCTCTTTGTACAATCCTTTTAGCACAAGGTATTTTTCCTTCACTTCTTCTAATACAAGGTTCTAAGGTTACATAAATAGTTCCGCCTGTTAAATCTTCGTCTTTTAGTACTTTTTCTAACAAATGGTATTCTGCGTGCCCATCACTTTCTCTTGCAGATTTTCCTAAAAAATTACCATTTTTATCAAGAACAACAGCCCCCATTTTTGGCACTTCTGCTTCATCTCTGCCATTTTCTGTTTTAGATTCATCCATTACATCAATAGCTACTTTACACCACTTCCTATCTTCAATAGTTGATTTATTATGCCAATGCATATATCTTACTTGAATTGATGAAATACTTTTTGAAAAATTAAAATCACCGGGGACCTTAGGGGTCTTAAATTCCTTTATTTCTTCATTTTGTAAAACCTTTTCAAAATCAGCGTGAAAATAAAAATAATTACGAATTAAAGCATCTATGGAATAATTCTCATAATTTCTATAAGCAATTTTAAATTTATTTACAATTGATTCCGATTTTTTTCTCTTTTCTTTCTTAATAAATGCTTCTTCAGGAGATTCGTCAATACCTGCAATTTTTTTTAATGTATTATTTTCTAACTTTAGTCTAATAATTTCCTTTTTCTTGCTTGATTTATCACCTTTGTTTTTTTTGCCAAAAGTTTCTATTGTTGGATTATTATCAGTTTCTGGCAAATTAACTTTTGGCCAATAAGTTGGGGTTTCTAACCCTTCTTTTGACCTCATTTTATTTATTGCTTTATTCTCCAAAATACGCTTAAAATATGCATCAATTTCGCCTTTACTTTTACTAATATCAACCTTTTCTATAAAACTGAGTAAAGCTTCATAATGAATACTCTCTAATTCGTGTTTATCAAAAGCTTTATTCACTTTTTTTATAATGGAAAATGCATAACCTTTATAACAATTAATTAGCTCTTTTGTAATTTTTCTATCTTCTGTAAGGAATTTTGTGCAATCTATTTTAACCATACCGGAAAATGTTTATTTTTTTCATCAAATCCAATTGAATTAGCAAAAGAAATTAGTATTTTTTTATCAATATCTGTAAGTCCTTTTGTTGGTTCTAATGTTCGTTTATCAATGGTTAAACCATTCCCTTTTCCAGCTTTGACATCACTGGCTATTTGTTTATACATACTCTCAAAAGTAGTATTTTCAATATATTCCTTGCTTCCTTTTATTTTTTTTGTCAATTTAGAAAAATCATCGCCAACATTAAAATA
>JAADEE010000047.1 GCA_013153575.1 Chlorobiota bacterium | reverse complement strand
TATTTCTTGCATAAAAGTAAATACACAAATAAACTTTTTTGGATTAAAACTAAAAAAATCATAATTTTATAAAAAAAACCAAAACATGAAAAACCTAATAAACAAAACATTAGCATTAATAATTGTTTTTTTTATATCTATTGGAAATATAAACAGCCAAAGCTGGAAAAAACTTATACAAGATAATGTTAACCAAAAAGTAAAAGATAGAACAAGTAAGATTATTGATGATATAAGTCCGAATTTAACAAAACATTTAGGCGATTCTGAAAAATATGTTGCAAAAAAATTTAAAAAACATTGGACAGAAACCCTAACAAAATTTGCAGAAAGTTATGATGTAACCGATTTTAATTATGCTATATCATTTGGTGATAATTCTACACCATACGAAGCAAAAGAAAATGGTAAACAAGCAAGAAGTTTTGCATACTATCTTGCTGATCCTAAAAGTATAACAGATGCACCACCAAAAATTAAAGCACAAAACTATAATTATACAGGTGAAATCTTATATGTTTCACATAATTATAAAAGTTCAGAAAAATCATTTTTAAAAGCATATAAAATTTATGAAGAAAACGGTTTGTTGGATTCTGCATTTGCAAGTTTAACATTAAGTAATCTTGGGCTTCTTTATCATACAACAGGACGATATTCTTTGGCAGAAGAATTTTCAAAAAAGGCTTTAAAAAAGAGAGAGGCAACAGAAGAAAAAACAGGATATGCAGCATCACTAAACAATATTGCTGTTCTTTATAAAGATATGGGTTTATATACCGAAGCAGAGGAATATATTATAAAAGCTGAAAATCATTTAAAATCAAAAAATGAAATAAATTCTGTAAAATATGCAATTGTACTTAACAATAGGGCAATGATTTATCAGATGACAGGTAAATATAAAGATGCTGAAAAATTAATGAAGCAATCAATAAAAATTGCAAGTGAAAATATAAAAGAAAAATCATCTACATATGTTCGTTTAAAAGTAAATTTAGCACAACTTTATCAGCTTACACACAGGTACGACGAAGCCGAAAAAATATATTTAGATGCTCTTGAAACGCAAAAAATAAGAATGGGAAAATCCAGTCCTGATTATGCAGTTTTGTTAAGAAATACAGCATCTCTTTATCAGCAAATGAGGCGTTTTGATAAGGTAGAAGATTTATTAAAAGATGCTGTTGCAATTTACAAAAAGCAATTTGGTGAAGAACATCCTTCTTATGCACAATCTATTTATGAACTTGGTGTTTTTTATCAGTCTCAAAATAAACTTAATAGTGCAGAACCATTATTTGCAAAAGCATTAAACATACAAAAAAGCAAATTAGGTGAGCATCACCCAAATATAGCAAAAACCCTTGAAAATACAGCAATTCTGTATTGGCAAAAAGAAGATTATAATAAGTCTGCCGAAATTTTTAGGGAAGCAATGAACGAATATATTTATCAGATAAATACATTTTTTCCGGCAATGAATGATTATGAGAAAACAAAGTTTTGGGATAAAATTCAACCTAAATTTATTAGATTCTATAATTTTGCTGTTGAAGCACAAAATAGTGTTTCTGAAATTACAGAAGATGTTTATAATTTTCATATTGCAACAAAAGCACTTCTTTTAAATTCTTCAAGAAAAGTAAGAAACAGAATTTTAAATAGTGGAGATAAAACATTAATAGCAAATTATAATAATTGGCAAGATACAAAAAACTGGTTAGCAAAACTTTATACATATTCTTCAGAAGAATTAAAAGAAGAAAATATAAATATTGATTCTCTTGAAAATGTAGTTAAAAATCTTGAAAAAGAAATAACAAAAAAATCAGAAGCTTTTAAAGATGCAAACGAACAAAGAAATATTTATTATAAAGATATTGCTAAAAATTTAAAACCAAATGAAGCTGCAATTGAAATAATTAGAATAAATAGTTTTTCATATTTATTTCCTAAAAAAGAAATACATTATATTGCTTTACTTGTAAGAAATGATAATTCTATACCAAAAATGACTTTCATGAAAGAAGGTGATGAAATGGAAACAACTTGGTCTGACGAATATCAAGCAACAGTACATTCAGGCAAAAGCATGAAACCATTTTACAATTATTATTGGAAAAATATTGCAGAGCTTACAAATTCTTCCGATAAAAAACTTTATACATCAATTGATGGAATTTACAACCAAGTAAACATTAATACAGTTGAATTACCTTCGGGAAGGCACTTGTTAGACTCAAAAGATGTACAGTTTGTAACAAACACAAAAGATATTCTTAATTTTAAAAATAAAAAATCAAATTCTCATTCGGCATTTTTACTTGCATACCCCGATTATCAGTTGGATTTGCCTGATAATTTAGCAAAACTTTCACCTCTTCCGGGAACAAAAAAAGAGGTAGAAACAATTGAGAATCTTCTTAAAACAAAATCATATAAAGTTAAAAGTGTTTTTGGAAAAGATGCTACCGAAGAGGTTTTAAAAGCTGTAAAAAATCCTTACATTTTACATATTGCAACTCATGGTTATTTCTTGGAAAATACTACCGACAATGCAGAAGATACAAGAGCCTTTGGCATTGAACCAATGAAAGCTTATGAAAATCCGTTATTGCGTTCAGGCTTGTTATTGGCTGGTGCTGACAGAGCTATTAATGAAATGAATACAAAAGAAAATAAAGCTAAAGATGATGGTATTTTAAATGCTTTTGAAGCAATGATTTTAGATTTGGATAATACCGATTTGGTAATTTTAAGTGCATGTCAAACAGGTTTAGGAGAGATTAAAAATGGAGAAGGTGTTTATGGATTACAGCGTTCGTTTCAAATTGCAGGAGCATCTTCGGTTATAACAAGTTTGTGGGAAGTAAGTGATGAAGGCACACAAGATTTAATGTCTTCGTTTTATAAACATTGGTTGCAATCGGGTAATAAGCACGATGCTTTTAGGAAAGCACAATTAGAGATTAAAGAAAAATATAAATATCCGTTTTATTGGGGGGCTTTTGTTTTAGTTGGTGAGTAAAATAAAAAAAGCTTATATGAAAAAAACATATAAGCTTTTTTGTTAAAATTTAAATATGAACTAACCACATTTAGAGAATCCGCAAGATTGACAAATTAAGCAACCTTCTTGATAAACTAAAGAGTCTGAACCACATTCTGTACAAACTTGTCCTTTTTTGGCTTTTGTTCCGTCCGGAATGTAATTTTTCAAAGCCCTTTCAATACCTTTTTTCCAAGTATTGATTGAGTCAGACTCAAAATGAAGTGATGATATTAAATTTACAGTATGTTGAATAGGCATTCCGTGTCTTAAAACTCCTGAAATTAATTTTGCATAATTCCAAAATTCAGGATTAAATTTATATGAAAGACCTTCTACAGTAATGTTAAATCCGAATTTGTTGGTATATTTAAAATCATACCTTTTAGAGCCGTCTTCAAATCTTTGTTTAATAATTTTTCCTTTTGTTATTGATCTTGGAATTGGTAAAGCATCTTCTTCAGAACGACCAGAGAAAATTTCATATGGTTTGCCGTCTTTTAAACCAATTAAAGCAATCCATTCTTCTTCATTGTTGCTGAAATGAATAACATCTGCAAGAAGTTCTTTAGGCCTTTTTTCGTGTTTATCTTGTTTCTTTTCTTCTTTTTTCTTTGAATCGGCAGAAATAAGAACACCATCTCTTGAGCCATCACGATAAACAGTAACACCTTTACAACCGCTTTTCCAAGCTTCCATATAAACATCACCAACCAATTTTACAGATGCATCTTTAGGAAGATTTACAGTAACACTTATTGAGTGGTCAACCCATTTTTGAACACTTCCTTGAAGTCTTACTTTATTTATCCAATCTACATCATTAGATGTTGCTTTATAATAAGGTGAATCTTTTACAAGTTTATTAATTTCTTCAACAGATAAAAGTTTTGCTTTTTCAGAATCTATATCGTTAGCTTCCATCCAAGTAATAAATTTATGGTGGAAAACATTATATTCTTCCCACGAATCTCCAACTTCATCAACAAATGATATTGTTACATCTTTATCGTTTGGATTAACTTTTCTACGTCTTTTATAGAAAGGCATAAAAACAGGTTCAATACCCGAAGTTGTTTGTGTAAGAATACTTGTAGAGCCTGTTGGTGCAATTGTTAAAAGAGAAATGTTTCTTCTTCCGTATTTTTGCATTTCGTTATATAATTCTTCATCAGCTTCTTTTATTCTGTTTATGAATGGATTTGTTTTTTCTTTTTCAGAATCATAAACTTTAAATGCACCTCTTTCTTTTGCCATGTTCACAGATGATCTGTAGGCTTCAATTGCTAATGTTTTATGAACTAAAGTTGAGAAGTCGTTTGCATTTTCACTTCCGTATCTTAAGTTTAATGCTGCAAGCATATCTCCTTCTGCAGTAATACCAACTCCGGTTCTTCTTCCTTTTTGTGCTTTATCTTTAATGTTTAACCAAAGATTTTTTTCAGTTCTTTTAACTTCTTCTTTTTCAGGATCTGAATTTATTTTAGCGATGATTTTATCAATTTTTTCAAGTTCTAAATCAATAATATCATCCATTATTCTTTGTGCTAAACCTGCATGTTTTTTAAATAAATCAAAATCAAACTTCGCTTCTGTTGTAAAAGGATTTTTTACATATGAATACAAGTTTATTGCAAGAAGTCTGCAACTATCATAAGGGCAAAGAGGTATTTCACCGCAAGGGTTTGTAGATACTGTTTTAAAACCTTCATCAGCATAACAATCTGCAACAGACTCATTAATAACGGTATCCCAAAATAAAATTCCCGGTTCTGCAGATTTCCAAGCATTGTGTGTTATTTTTTCCCAAAGCTTTAAAGAATCAATAGCTTTTGTGAAAGTTGGATTTTTAGAGTCAATAGGATATTGTTGAATATATGGTTTTCTGTTGTTAACAGAATTCATAAATTCATTATCAATTTTTACAGAAATATTTGCTCCTGTAATTTTTCCGGATTCTAATTTTGCATCAATAAAATCTTCGGCATCCGGATGCTTTGATGATATTGATAGCATTAATGCACCACGTCTTCCGTCTTGTGCAACCTCACGAGTTGAGTTTGAATATCTTTCCATAAAAGGAACAACTCCTGTTGATGTTAATGCACTGTTACTAACAGGACTTCCTTTTGGGCGAATGTGTGAAAGGTCGTGTCCAACACCACCTCTTCTTTTCATAAGTTGAACTTGTTCTTGATCTATTTTTAAGATGCCTCCGTATGAATCTGCAGGTTCATCATCGCCAATAACAAAGCAGTTAGATAGTGATACTGTTTGAAAATCATTTCCTATTCCTGACATTGGGCTTCCTGCCGGAACGATGTATTTAAATTCTTTTAATAGTTCAAAAACTTCATCTTCGGTAAGAGGATTAGGATATTTGTTTTCTATTCTTGAGATTTCTTTAGCTAATCTTCTGTGCATTTCTTCAGGGCTTTTTTCAAATATATTCCCAAAAGAATCTTTTAGGGCATATTTTGATACCCAAACTCTTGCTGCTAATTCATCACCCTTAAAATATTTTTTTGCTTCTTGAAAAGCTTCATCGAAACTATAACCTATAGTTTTTTTCTTTGCCGAAGTGTTGGCAGTGTATTCTTTTATTTGCATCCGAAAATAATTTTTTGATAAAAACTGGTTTTCAAAGTTAATGTTTATTGAAAAGAATACAAAGTTTCGAAATAAACAAAAGTTCAAAAAAAATAGTTAAATAACACAAAATCAACAAGTAAATCTGTTAATAACTTTAGTTGAAAAACTTTTTTTT
>JAADEE010000227.1 GCA_013153575.1 Chlorobiota bacterium | reverse complement strand
ATTCCTGTTTATTCTGAAATTAAAAAAGATAGTAGCAGAGGTGCCGAAAAGTATTGGTCGGATTGGAACTTTCCTAAATTTAAAGCAACAGTTTATTTTAGTTACAAAGATATAGAAAACAACCTTGATGAATATGAGGAAGATACTCGTAATTTGGCATATAAGCATACAATAAAAGCCGATGAAATAAATCCTGTTATTTGGAATAATGAGGAAAAAAAAGTTTATGGCATTTTGTATGATATTAAAGGTGATGTTGCTTCGCAAATTCAATTTTATTTAACCGACAGCACAAAGCACTTTTTACGAGGTGCATTTTATTTTAATTGTGTTCCTAATAAAGATTCATTGGCTCCATCATTAAAATTCTTAAGAGAAGATATTGATAAAATGATAGAAACTTTTGAATGGAAAGATTTAAAATAATCAATATTCTTTTAACAAATTCAATATAATGAGTATAGCAGTTATTGTTTTAATTGCAATAGGTCTGTCGATAGATTCTTTTGCTGTTTCTGTTGCAGACGGACTGACAATTAGAAACCTGTCTTTAAAAAATAAATTATTAATTGCATTTTCTTTCGCAATTTTTCAAGCATTAATGCCATTGATTGGCTGGTATGCAGGAACAGGAATTGCTGAATATGTTAAAGAAGTTGACCATTGGGTTGCGTTTATACTTCTTGCATTTATTGGCTCAAAAATGATTTATGAAAGTTTTTATAGTGATGAAACTATAAAGAATACCGAACTTAGTTTTCTTACAATAATTACTCAATCATTTGCTACAAGCGTTGATGCTTTTGCTGTTGGAATTAGTTTTGCATTACTGGACTTTTCAATTGTTATAAGTACTTTTATTATTGGGATCATTACATTTATTGCCTCAATAATTGGTTTACAATTAGGCAAATTTCTTGGAAAAAGGGTAGGGAAGTACATTGAAATTATTGGTGGAATTGTTTTAATTTCAATTGGACTTAAAATTTTAATTGAGCATTTATATTTTTAGCCCTACTTCTTAAAGAATCTATTATATCTATTTATCATACTTTCATTACCGAAGGTACCACCACTATGTATGTACATAATTTCGCCTTTTAAGTTTTTTTGATATTCATTCATAACAATAAGTGTAACAGGATCATACAGTAGTTCAAACTCAATTCCTGTTTCTTCATTTATTTCTTTCCAGATGTTATAAAATTCAGGATATAATTTTCCGAATTGATATTTTTTAGGACTTTCAAGTATTGTAGGATGAAGTTTTTCGTCTTCAACTAAAAGCGAAAATTGTTTTCTTAAATATTCACTATCACCTATATTTGGGGTTGTATAAACTTTATGATTAAGATGTTTTTGTAAGAAAACTGCTGTTGTTCCTGTGCCGGATTGTATAAAAACCGATAAATCTTTTATTCCTTTTTCTTTTGCAAAAGAATTTATTTCATCTGCAAGAATTTTAACTCCGTATTCTGCTTCTTTTTCTGCACCGCCTTGCCTTATTAGCAGTGTATCTTTGCCTAATTCATGAAATGTTTTTTCAGGTTTTGACATTCTTTGGAAGAAATCTTCATAATCATTAAGTTCAATATAATTCATACCCATTTCAAGTGCAGCTTTAAAATTGCCAACGGGGTTTTCTTTAAGCCATTTCGAAATGGGTTTCACGTAGTAATCAAATTTTAAACCTTTAATTTTTGCAAATGCCGAAAGTGAATACATTGCATTTGATTGATTTCCTCCATAAGATGCTACTGTTGTGTATTGTGATAAATCTTTTTCAAGAAAATATTGAAATTTACGAGCTTTATTTCCGTTGAAATAATGGTTTATTAAGTCATCTCTTTTTAACCAATATTCACGTCCTTTAAAAGTTGTTTTTTGTACCGGTGCTTCTTTTAATGTTGCATCTAGTTTTTTCATTTTACTGTATAATTCTTAGTTTTAGTTCTCAAAAGGAATTCTATTAACAATTGACCTTCCAAGAGTAAGTTCATCGGTATATTGTAGTTCACTACCTATTGAAACTCCACGAGAAAGTGCTGTTATTTTAATATTAAACCCTGATATTTTTTTATGTAAATAATAGTTTGTTGTGTCGCCTTCGGGTGTTGTGTTTAGTGCAAAAATTATTTCGTTTATGTTACCATTTGCAAGTCTTTCAATTAGGGCATCAATTTCTAAATTGTCAGGACCAATTCCATCCATTGGCGAAATTAATCCTCCAAGTACATGATAAAGTCCATCAAATTGCCTTGTCTTTTCAATTGCAATTACATCATTAATATTTTCAACTACACAAATTTGTTCTTTGTTTCTTTGGTTATCTTTACAAATGTCACATATTTCATTGTCTGATACGTTTTTGCATATTTTACATTTCTTTATGTTTTTTTTAAGTTCAATCATGGTTTCACCAAATATTGTAACGTCTTCTTCTGTTTTTTTTAGAAGATGAAGTACGAGCCTAAGTGCAGTTTTGCTACCAATTCCGGGTAACTTTGCAAATTCTGCAACAGCATTATTTAATAATTTTGATGAGTAGTTTGTATCTTGCATTTATACTTTTAATATTTTTTTATTTTAGAACCATTTACTAACACTATTTTCTTCAGAATAATTTTTAAGATAATTGAAAGCATCATCAACATCTTTTGCAATATAGTAAATTTTTCGGTAATCGGGTTTTGCAACTTTTTCTTTATAAAGTGTTTCAAAAAACAGAACTAAATCGTTATAAAAACCGTTTGTGTTAAGAATGATAATTGGTTTTTTATGATAACCAACTTGCTTTAAAGTTATAACCTCAAAAAGCTCGTCTAATGTGCCAAATCCTCCTGCCATTACAATAAATGCATCGGAAAGTTCTGTTAGTTTTTCTTTGCGTGTGTGCATGTCGGGTGTAACAATCATGTTTTTTACAAGTTTGCATGCAAGTCCTTTGTCTGCAATTTTTTGAGGTATTACACCTATTGCATTACCATTATTTTCGGTAACATTAACTGCAAGATGTTTCATAAGTCCAACACCTGAACCTCCGAAAACAAAAGTTTTGTTTTCTTTTACAATTTTTTCGGCTAAAAGCTTTGCTTCATTAAAATAAATATCATCAATAACATCACTTGATGAACAAAAAACGCATATATTTTTCATAAATTAAGTTTTATATTTTATCTTGCAATTTTAAAACTCCAAAAGTAAACATTAATGATTAATAATAATGATTTTCCTATTAAAGTATTTGTTTTTGGAACTTTACGTAAAGGCGGAAGGCTTGACTATTACATGAGTGGCAGTGAATATGCAGGGAAATATTACACGGAAGGGCAACTTATGAAATCTGAAATAGGAAGTGCCTATATTGATTTTACAGAAAAGAATGTTGCAACAATTGGGGAACTTTATTATATGGATTTTCCCGGTTTACAAAGAATTGACCATTTAGAAAGTAATTCAAGAGAATTTCCTAAAGGCTATGATTTAGATATAACGCCTATATGGAAGCTGCATGAAGGAAAAAAAACATATAACATTGAGGATGCAGAATTTGCTTTTGTTTATAAAAGAAGAAATGAACCTAAAAAAATAGTTAATGGTGATTGGATTGAAAGATGTAAGCCTGTTAATGAGATAAAAAACTTTCTTGAAAAAAATATTGATTTAAATGATAAATCTGAAAGATTAATCAAACATATGTTTCAATATTTAAATAAATAAAAACTATATTTGTAAGTTATATAATAAATTATGTCTATAAAAAAACGTATTGTAAGTGTTTTGTTTTGGTCTGTTGTTTCTGCGGCATTTATTGGTCCGGGAACAATTACAACTGCAACAAAAGCCGGCGTTTTTTATAACTTTCAACTTCTTTGGGCATTAGTTTTCTCAACATTTGCGGCATTATTACTTCAAGAAGCAAGTGCACGACTTACCATAAACAGCCAAATGAATTTAGGCGAAGCAATTGCTAAAAAGTTTGAAGGCAAATCAAGCAAAATGTTAGTTTTATTTATTGTAATTGTAGCAATTGTTGTGGGTTGTGCTGCTTATGAAGCAGGAAACATTTTAGGTGCAGTTGAAGGATTAGGGATGATTTTTGATGTTCCTTCATATATTTTTGTTGGAGGAATTGGCATATTAGCAATTTTAGTTTTTCTTTTAGATTCAGTTCATACAATAGCAAAGCTAATGGGATTAGTTGTGTTTTTAATGGGTATTGCTTTTTTATATACAGCATTAGCATTAAAACCGGATTGGTCGCAAGTTATAAAAGGTAGTGTAATTCCTGTAATTCCCGAAGGAACAGGTTCAGCTTTTTTAATAATGGCACTTATTGGAACAACTGTAATTCCTTATGATTTATTTCTTGGTTCAGGTGCTTTAAATAAAAAACAATCTATTAAAGATATGCGTTTTGGTTTAAGCGTAGCAATTATTTTAGGAGGAATTATTTCTATGTCAATTATGGGAGTTGGAAATGCAATTACTGCAGAAATGCCTAATGCTGAAAAACTTCAATTTTTGTCATCTATTAATTTTGATAAGGATGGATATTCTTTATTGACAGAACATCTTCAAAGAGAAATTGGAATGTTTGCAGTTTATGTTTTTGGGTTTGGTATGTTTGCAGCAGGTTTTTCTTCAGCAGTAACTTCGCCATTGGCATCGGCAATTACTGCAAGAAGTTTGTTTGTTAATGAAGATAATGAAAAAAAATGGGGCACAAATAAGCTTTATTTTAAATTGGTTCTTGCAGGAGTATTAGGGACAGGTTTAATATTTGGTTTTTTAGAAGTGAAACCTATACCTGCTATTATTATTGCACAAGCATTTAACGGGTTGATACTTCCTATGATTGCAATATTTTTAATTTACGTAGTAAACGACCCGGAAATAATTGGAAAAGAAAATCTAAATAGTTGGACTTCAAATATTTTAATGACACTTGTTCTGTGGGTAACAATGATTTTAGGTTTAACTAATATATTTAAAGCTGTTGCAAAAACAATAGGTTATGATTTAGCAAGTACAGATTTTGCTTTAATGCTTCCGGTTATTGCAATTTCTTTTATTGTGTCAATTACAATACTTGGTAGAATATACACTAAAAGGCTTAAACTTGCAGAGCAGCAACATTAAATTTTACCTTTCTGTTATTTATAAAATTTCCTGAAAGGTCAAAATCCCAAATCCACTCTTTACGCGAATTATTTTTAGGAAGTTCTGCTAAAGTTCTAATGCTTTCTTTTTTCAAAACATCTTTAAAGTCATATTCATACTGATAGAAGTCAGCAATAATGCAAGATTTATTTTTTGGTAAATTTGCAATATGTGTATCTTCAATTTTTTTTACAATATCATTAACTTCATTTTCAGAAATAAGCTCGTGTTTTAATAGAAATGCTTTTGGGAAATATGATAATTGATTGATTAAATTAAGAGAAACAACAAAATCGGCTTTAATGTTTTTTGGTAAACCAAAATTGTTTACATCTATATTTAAATCGTTAATTATGTTTGAAGAACGTTTCTTTTTTAATTCATAAATTGACTTGAATGTTCCGGATATATCAGCAGTAACAAGTTCAATGTTTGTAAATTGTTTTGCTTTATGTTTTATTTGGTTTGGATGCGAAATATCAACAAAATATAATTTCTTGAACATTTTTGAAAGTTCAATATAAGGTAAATCAAGCCACCAACCACTACCAAGTATAACAGCAGTTTCTTTTTTTTTATTTTTAGCAGAATTTAAAATGTATTTTTTAGAATTGTTTAAATGGGGTGTCCAATTGTTTTTCTCCTTTAAATATCTTGTAATTATTCCTTCTCTATCTTTATTTAATCCAAATA
>JAADEE010000272.1 GCA_013153575.1 Chlorobiota bacterium | reverse complement strand
GCCCTCACTTTTTCAAGCCTCTTCGTTTTTATATAATTTGCTAAATCTTGAAGATTTAGCAAATTTCAAATACACTTTTTACTTTTCTAAAAAATTTAAAACACAAAATTTTCATTATATTTCCAAGAAGTTTCTAATTTTACCATTAAAAATAGGAAAATGAAAAGAGCAATATTTCCCGGTTCATTCGACCCATTTACAATAGGACACGAATCTATTGTACTTAGAGCATTAGATATTTTTGATGAAATTATTATTGCAATTGGTTATAACACAACTAAAAGCGGTTATTTCACCGTTGAAAACCGTCAAAAAATAATAGAAAAAATATTTGAAGGAAATAAAAAAATAAAAGTTACATCATATAGCAAACTCACAGTTGATTTCTGTAAAGAAAACAATATCAACTTCATACTCAGAGGTTTAAGAACTGCATCAGATTTTGAATATGAAAGAGCAATTGCACAAATGAATCATTTTCTTTCTGAAAAAATTGAAACCATTTTCTTGCTTACAGAAGCAGAACATACACCAATTAGTTCAACAATACTTCGTGAAATTTTAAAACATGGCGGAGATGTAAGCCGTTTTGTTCCAAAAGGAATTTGCTTAAAAGAATACTTATAAATTAAAACATCAATACTAAATGTTTCCAAAATTAAATCTTCCACAATACAATTTAAAATACAAAGAAACCGAAAAAGGAATTTATGTATTTGATATTATTAGGAAGAAATATATTTTAATGACACCCGAAGAACACGTAAGGCAACAATTCATACATTTTTTAATTGAAGAAAAAAAATATCCAAAAGGATTATTAGCAATAGAAAAACAACTAAAAATATACAAACTAACAAAACGTACAGACATAGTTTTATACAATAAAAACGGAAATGTAAATTTAATAGTTGAATGTAAAGCACCAAAAATATCTATTTCACAAGAAACATTTGACCAAATTGCAAGATACAATATGAACTTTAAAGCAAAATTTTTAATTGTAACAAACGGATTAAATCATTACTGTTGCAAAGCCGATTATGAAAATAATTCTTACACCTTTTTAAAAGAAATACCTAATTACACCGATATTTTAAAGTAATAATTTAGCAATATCACAATTTAAAACAATGAAAATTAAAGACATAACAAACTATTTAGAAGAAATTGCACCACTCTCATATCAAGAAAGTTACGACAACTCCGGTTACATTACAGGAAACCCAAATGATGAATTAAAAGGAGTTTTAATAACACTTGATACAATTGACGAAATAGTTGACGAAGCAATTGAAAAAAATTGCAACCTAATAATTTCGCATCATCCAATAGTTTTTAAAGGACTAAAAAAAATAACAGGTAAAAACTACATTGAACGAACAATTATAAAAGCAATAAAAAATGATATTGCAATTTATGCCATTCACACAAACCTCGACAATGTACATACAGGAGTAAACGCAATGCTTTGCAAAAAGTTAGAATTGCAAAACTGCAAAATACTACGTCCTGCAAAAAACGAACTTCGCAAATTAGTAACCTATGTGCCCGAGGCTCATGCCGAAAAAGTTAGAAATATGCTTTTTGAAACAGGTGCCGGACACATTGGCAATTACAGCAATTGCAGTTTTAACAATTCAGGAATAGGAACATTTATGGGAAACGAAAACTCAAACCCATTTGTTGGAGCAAAAAACAAAGTTCATTTTGAAAGAGAAAGCAAAATTGAAACAATATTCCCTAAACATCTTGAAAACAAAATAATTTCTGAATTAATAAAAATACACCCTTACGAAGAAGTTGCTTACGACATTTATCCACTTGAAAATAAATATATGCAAGTTGGTGCAGGAATGATTGGAGAATTAGAAAAAGAGCTTGACACAATTGAATTTCTTAAAAAAATCAAAAAAAATCTTGATGCGAAAGTTATAAGGCATACAAAAATAATAAAACCTAAAATAAAAAAAGTTGCTCTTTGCGGAGGTTCAGGAAGTTTTCTTTTAAACGATGCAATTGCCCAAAATGCCGATATATTCGTAAGTGGCGATTTTAAATACCACGAATTTTTCGATGCAAATAACAAGATTATTATTGCCGATGCAGGACATTATGAAACAGAACAATTCACAAAAGAATTAATTTTTGATGTTCTTATGAAAAAAAATAATAAATTTGCATGTTTTTTATCAAAAGAAAGTACAAATCCTATAACATATTTATAGCAAATGGCTAATACTACAAATCAAACAGAAGAACAAAAGTTAAAATTGTTGTATAACTTACAAACAATTGATTCTACAATTGATGAAATAAGAACTTTAAGAGGTGAACTTCCAAAACAAGTTAAAACTCTTGAAGAAGAATTAGAAAAATTTGATGTTAAAATTAAAAAAATTAAAGAAAACATTGAAATTCTAAATCAATCAATTGCTGACAGAAAAAATCAGATAATAGAATCGGAAGAAAAAATTAAAAAGTACGAAAAACAACAAGAAACTGTTAAAAATAATCGTGAGTTTGACTCTTTAAACAAAGAAATTGAATTTCAAAAATTAGAAGTTGAACTTAGCGAAAAAAGAATTAAAGAATACAAAGAAAAAATTAAGCTCGAAAAAGAAAGATCAAAACAAATTAAGGAACTTTTAAAAGATAAAAAAGTTGAACTTAAAGACAAAAAAGCTGAGCTTGATGATATAACAGGTGAAACAAAAATTGAAGAAGAAAAACTTCTTAAAGAATCTGAAAAAATACAAAAACAACTTGACAAAGATTTACTTGACAGATATTTAAAAATTAGAGCAAATGTTAAGAACGGACTTGCTGTTGCTCCAATCGATAGAGGAGCTTGTGGAGGATGTCATTTTAAAATTCCACCACAAAAACAACTTGACATAGCAACAAGGAAAAAAATTGTTTATTGTGAACATTGCGGAAGAATTATTGTTGACGCAGTTTTAGCTGACGAAATAGACTAATAATCTCTTAAAAAAACATTAAAAACCCGAAAATTAATATACATTTTCGGGTTAATTTTTATAAAAACATTATCAATGATAAAAAAAATATTATCAATATCAATAATTCTAATATTTAGCATTAATATTACATTTAGCCAACATAAAACTACTCCTGAAAAACCCAAATTAATAATAAGTATTTTTATTGAAGGTATGAGATACGATTATCTTTATAAATACTGGGACAAATTTAGCGAAGGCGGTTTCAAAAGACTAATAAACAAAGGCATGTTCCTAAAAAATGCACAATACAAATATCTTTACACAAAATCTTCTTCTGCATATGCAACATTTGTAACAGGAGCAAACCCTTCACAACATGGCATAATAAACGATTATTGGTATGAAAGACTTTCAAACTCTAAAACATATTGCACATACAATAAAAATGTTAATGCAGTAGGAACTAATTCTTATGAAGAAAAAAACTCACCATCTTCCCTACTCTGTTCAACATTTTCCGACGAATTAAGACTTTCAAACTTTAAACAATCAAAAGTTATTAGCATATCACCAAAAGATTATGCAGCAGTTCTTCCGGCAGGGCATCTAGGAAATGCTGCATATTGGTTCGACAAAAATACAGGCAACTGGATTTCA
Source organism: Chlorobiota bacterium (assembly GCA_013153575.1). Classification (GTDB taxonomy): domain Bacteria; phylum Bacteroidota; class Bacteroidia; order Bacteroidales; family JAADGE01; genus JAADGE01. The sequence goes on along the minus strand of JAADEE010000272.1, from coordinate 2,236 downwards.
AGCAGTTATTATTTCTCAGAACTTCCTAAATGGGTAAAAAGATTTAACAACAAAAAATTCCCTGACATATACCTTAACAAAGAATGGAACACAATAATTCCTATTGAAAAATACAACAAATGCCTTGGCGACGACAATTCATTTGAATTAGGTTTTATTGGCGGACATAACACTTTCCCTTACGATTTGCAAAAACTAAAAGAAGCATCAGGTTACAATATACTTAACAGCACACCTTTTGGAAATACATACACAAAAGATTTTGCAGTTTCTGCAATTGTAAATGAAGATTTAGGACGAGATGAATTTTGCGATTATTTAAACATTAGCTTTACAGCAACTTCAAATATTACTAAAAAATTTAGTATCCGTTCAATTGAAATTGCCGACACATACATAAGGCTTGATAAAGATTTACAACATTTCATTAACTTTGTTAAAGATTATGTTGGATTAGAAAACACAATTATTATACTAACTTCCGACAGAGGTTCAACAGACACACCAAGGCTCTTAAAAAATATTAATATGCCCGGTGGTTATTTTAAAGATAAAAATGCTGAAACACTTTTACAGTCATACACAAGAGCACTTTATAACAAAAATAATTTCATTGAATATTTTGATGGCAGTAACTTATACCTTAACAGAAGTAAGATTGAAAATAAAAAATACGACCTACAAGAAATACAACAAAGAATTGCAAGTTTTTTAGTTGATTTTACAGGAGTTGCAAACAGTGTAACATCAATAGATTTAGAAAGCAGAAATTACACATCAGGAATGTTAATGAGAGCTCAAAACAGTTATCATAAAAAACGTTCAGGAGATATTTCTGTCATTCTTGAACCCGGCTACTTACCCGGTAGCGACCCCGAATACGGTTCAGGTTATAGAAACTTTACAAATGTTCCTTTAATTTTTTACGGTTGGAAAATAAAACACGGAGAAAGTTACAAAGAAATATCAATGACAGACGTTGCACCAACACTTGCACGATTTCTTAAAATTGCATACCCAAACGCATCAACAGGAAAAGTAATTGAAGAACTATTAAAATAACAAAAACATCTAAACAAAAAAATAACTATATAAACTTGCATCTTAAAAAATAAGCATTACTTTTGCAGGCTCAAATTAATTTATAAATAATATTAAAATTCACGAACTATGATGAATCAGTACGAAACCGTTTTCATTGTAACTCCCGTTTTATCTGACGACCAGGTAAAGGAAGCGGTTGCCAAATTCAAAAAAGTTCTCACTGATGCCGGTGCAGAAATTTTGAAAGAAGAAAACTGGGGTTTAAAAAAATTAGCTTACCCTATTAAACACAAAACAACAGGTTTTTATAACCTTATTGAGTTTAAAGCAGAAGGTAGTGTTATTAATACATTAGAAACGCAATTTAGAAGAGATGAAAAAATCATCCGTTTCTTAACGTATAAAATGGACAAACATGCTATTGCATATTCTGACAAAAAGAAAAAATTAAAAAACGAAGAAGCATCAAACTAAAAAGGAGGACAAAAAATGGCTGATAAAAGTATAAGATATCTAACACCCGTTGCGGTTGATACAACAAAAAAGAAATACTGCAGATTTAAAAAACACAAAATTAAATATGTAGATTACAAAGACGCAAATTTCTTAAAACAATTCTTAAATGAACAAGGTAAAATCTTACCAAGAAGATTAACCGGTACTTCATTAAAGTATCAAAGAAAAGTTGCAAGTGCTGTAAAAAGAGCAAGACATCTTGCTATTTTACCTTATGTAACTGATTTAATGAAATAATTTATAACATTTAAAAATTGTTAAGACATGGAAATCATTTTAAAAGAAGATATACACACTTTAGGTTTTAAAGATGATATCGTAAAAGTGAAAAACGGCTACGCAAACAATTATCTTATTCCTAAAGGAATGGCTATACAAGCTACAAAATCTGCAAAAAAAGTACTTGCAGAAAATTTAAAACAAAGAGCTCACAAAGAAGAAAAACTTCGTGCTGATGCTCAAGCAATTGCAGATCAATTAAAAAACAAAGAAATTAAAGTTGGAGCAAAAACAAGCTCTACAGGTAAAATCTTTGGTTCTGTTACAAATATTCAATTAGCTGATGCTATTAACAAAAAAGGTTTTGATATTGATAGAAAGAAAATTTCTATAGTTCAAAAAGAAGTTAAAGAAGCTGGTAAATATCAAGCTGTAATTAAGTTACACCGCGATGTTA
>JAADEE010000136.1 GCA_013153575.1 Chlorobiota bacterium | reverse complement strand
GGTAAAAATGATAATCAAATAGTTTTTCATAAGGCAATGGTTATTTCGTATAACGAAAAACATGAACAACCGAATTGGGTAGCACATATTGTACCTCCTGATGTTAAAGAAGCAGGTGTTGGGCGTTCAAATGATTTTAGAGAAGACCCATTAGTGAAAACAGGTTCAGCATGTGAGCAAGATTATTTTTTAAAACATCTTAAAGCCGACAGTACTTATGAGTATGATGGCTTTGGCTTTGATAGAGGGCATTTAGCACCTTCGGCAGATTTCAGGTGGTGTGAGAAAGCATTGAGCGAGTCTTATTTTTATTCAAATATGTCGCCACAACGTCCTGATTTTAATAGAGGAATTTGGGCAAAGTTAGAAAACTATGTTCGTGAATATGTTATTGAAAACAATGAAAAAGTTTATGTTGTAACGGGTGGTATTCTTAAAGATAATCTTCCTGTTGTGGAAAGAAGTGTTAACAAAGTTACAATTCCTGAAGAATATTTTAAAGTTTTACTTGATATTGATGGAGATGAAAAAGCTGGAATAGGATTTATAATCCCAAATGAAGCATCGGAATATCCTGTAATTAGTTATGCAGTATCAATTGACGAAGTTGAAAAAAGAACAGGAATTGATTTCTTCCCTGCTTTGCCTGATAGTTTAGAAAACAGGCTTGAAGCAAGTTTCGATATAAAACATTGGCAAACAGAAAAACGTAAGGTAAATGTACCTCCCATACATAGAACAAAATTGCCCAAAAATGCATATAACACAGTCCAAGCACGTTCGCATTATGATTCTACAATTAAGGTTTGTGGAACAGTTGTAGGTGTGCATAAATCAAGGAAAGGGCATGTTTATTTGAATATCGACAGAACTTTTCCTGAGCAACTTTTTTCAGTAAATATTTGGAAAGATAATCTTGTGAATTTTAGTTATAATCCTGCAGAATATCTTTTGAATAAAAAGATTTGTGTAAAAGGTTTTGTTCAGAAAAAATATGGAAGACCTTCAACAAGTGTTGATAGTGAAAAGCAAATTACTTTTTATGATGATGAAATGAAGAAAAAGAGGAAGTAGAGTTTTATTGCTTAATGTTTATGTTGTTTTAGTGCTTAATTGTTTAGAGTTTTTAATTTAATATTATGCAAAATTTTCAAAAAGCAAAAGATGCAATAAAAAATGCAGATGCATTAATTATTACAGCAGGAGCAGGAATGGGTGTAGATTCCGGTTTGCCTGATTTTAGAGGTAATTCAGGTTTTTGGAAAGAATATCCTGCAATTTCACATCTTGGTATTTCTTTTGCAGAAATGGCAAATCCTCGTTGGTTTGAAGAAAATCCTAAACTTGCTTGGGCATTTTACGGGCATAGGTATAATTTGTATACTGAAGTTAATCCGCATTTTGGTTTTTATAAATTATTAGAACTTGGCAATAAAATGAAGTTTGGGTATTTTGTTTTTACATCAAATGTTGATGGACAGTTTCAAAAAGCAGGTTTTTCTGATGATTATATTGAAGAAGTTCATGGTTCAATAAATTATATGCAATGCACAGTTCCTTGCACATCTGAAATTTGGAAAGCAAAAGATTTACATATTGAAATTAATGCAGAATTGTTTGAAGCACAAGAGCCTTTGCCAAGATGCCCCAAATGTGGAGCTATTGCAAGACCTAATATTTTAATGTTTGGAGATTGGAATTGGCTTTCTGAAAGGTCAGAAAAACAAAATTCAAATTTTTATTATTGGCAACAAAATCTTAAAAAAAATAATGCAAAACCTGTTATAATTGAGCTGGGAGCAGGTAGGGCTGTGCCAACTGTAAGGATGAAATCTGAGCGTTTAGCACAAGAGTTTGAAGCAACATTAATTCGTATTAATCCACGAGATTATCAAATACCAAGTAATGTAAAAGGTATTGAAGTCCCAACAGGAGCTTTGGAAGGACTTGAGGCTATTTTATGAAATAGTTAAATTAATTTTAAGCAATCTTTTAGTGCAACATTCCAGTCTCTGACTTCAATGTTAAAAGTGTTTTTAATTTTTGTTTTGTCAAGTAAACTGTAGTTTGGACGTTTTGTAGGTGTTGGAAATTCATCACTGCTAATAGGTTTAACTTTACAATTTAAGTTTTTTTGTTTCATGATTTCAGAAGCAAATTCATACCAAGAACAAGCTCCTTCATTTGAAAAATGATAAATTCCTTCTTTAAAATTATTTATATCTTTATCTGATAACTTAAGGATTGTTAAAATTACAGATGCTAAATCTTTTGCATAGGTTGGAGAACCAATTTGATCTGATACAACAGATATTTCATCTTTTTCTTTTCCTAAACGTATCATTGTTTTTACAAAATTATTCCCAAAAGATGAGTATAACCAAGCAGTTCTAATTATTATGTGTTTGTGTGATTTTTTTGCTTCTTCCTCTCCAAGTAACTTAGTTTTTCCGTATGCTGATTGTGGATTAGTTTTGTCTGTTTCTTTATAAGGGATTTTACTATTGCCATCAAAAACATAATCTGTAGAAACATGAATTAAAGGACTTTTATGCTTTTTAGATATGCTTGCAAGATTTTTTACAGCATTTATATTTATTAATTCTGCATTTTTTGTGTCGGTTTCAGCTTTATCTACATTTGTGTATGCTGCACAATTTACTATAAAATCTATTTTGTTTTTATTGAATAACTTTTCAATTGCATTTAAATCTGTAATGTCAAGTTCATTAACATCGGTAAAAATAAATTCAAACTCAGGAGTATTATAAGATTGCTCTTTTATTTCACTTCCTAACTGCCCATTTGCTCCTGTAATTAGAATTGTTTTTTTCATTAATTTATATCTTTAATTTTCGGTTCTTTATCTCCGTATTTTTTCATAAATTCTTCGGCTTTGCATACCATATTTCTTGATCCAACAAAGAAAGGAACTCTTTGATGTAATGAAGTTGGCTTAATATCTAAAATTCTATTTCCTCTACCATCTGTAGCTTTTCCTCCAGCTTGTTCAACTATCATTGCTATTGGGTTACACTCATAAAGTAATCTTAGTTTTCCACTAGGATAACCTGCTGATTTTGGATAAATAAAAATGCCACCTTTTAATAAGTTTCTATGAAAATCGGCAACTAATGAACCAATATATCTTGATGTATAAGGACGACCGGTTTCTTTATCATTTTCTTGGCAATATTTAAGATATTGTTTAACGCCATCAGGAAATTTAATGTAATTACCTTCATTAATTGAATATAGGTTTCCTGATTGGGGTGTTTGTATATTTGGATGTGATAGGCAAAATTCACCAATTGAAGGGTCAAGAGTAAAACCGTTTACACCGCGTCCTGTTGTCATAACCATCATTGTTGATGAACCATAAATTATGTATCCTGCAGCAACTTGTTTTGTTCCTTCTTGAGTAAAATCTTCAATTTTAGCTTTATGCCCAACAGGTGATAGTCTTCTGAAAATAGAAAAAATTGTACCTATTGAAACATTAACATCAATGTTTGATGAACCATCTAAAGGATCCATAGTTACAATGTATTTGCCGTTTCTAGCAATTTCTTCTTCAAAAATAACTATATCTTCATTTTCTTCTGATGCTATTCCACAACACTCTCCACTTGCTTTAAGTGATGCAATAAATTTTTCATCAGCATAAATATCTAATTTTTTTTGTTGCTCACCTTGTACATTATCAGATCCGGCTTCTCCAAGTATATCAACAAGTCCTGCTTTGTTAACTTCTCTATTGACGACTTTTGCAGCAACTCCTATGTGAGATAATAAGCGTGTTAATTCTCCTTTTGCATATGGAAAATCTGCTTGTCTTTCAATTATAAATTCGTTTAATGTTGTAACAGACATAATGTTTTTTTATGGTTATATTACTGTTTGCAAAGTTAATTTTTTTTGCTCAAAAATCTTTTTTTTATTTATGTTATTTGAAAGCATAAATAAAATGTTTTATTTTGTGCTTTGAGTAAATAAATAATTTATGTAATGAAGGTTTTTAAGTTTGGTGGTGGAGTTTTAAAAAGTAGCAAAGATATTGTTAGGTTAGGTGATATCTTAAAGGAAAATGATGGTGAGAATATTATTGTTGTTGTTTCGGCATTTAATAAAATTACCAGCAAATTTGAAGATTTAATAAATGCTTTCTTTTCTGTAAAAAAAATAGAAGAAACTATTTTTAATGAAATTAAGAGTTTTCATTTTAGTTTAGCTAAGGATTTATTTGATGATATTAATTATTATTCAATTGAATTAAAGTTAAAGAAGTTATTTGATGAAATTTTAGATATTTTTAATAATGGCTTAACTAATGATTATCATTTTGAGTATGATAAAATTGTTTCTTATGGAGAGTTATTATCTTCTACAATTGTGTATGAATTTTTAAAGTTGAAAAATATAAATTGTTCTTTTAAAGACAGCAGGAATTTAATTGTTACAAATTCTGATTACACAGAGGCAAAGGTTGATTGGGAGCTTTCAGGAAAAAGGATAAAAGAAGAATGTGATTTTAATGAAAATAATATTTATATAAGTCAAGGGTTTGTTGCAGCGGATAATAATGGAAATACAACAACATTAGGAAGAGAAGGAAGTGACTTTACAGCTTCTGTGTTTGGTTATGTATTTGATGCTGATGAAGTTGTATTTTGGAAGGAAGTTGATGGTATTTATAATTCTGATCCGGCAATTAGTTCTGATTATGAGTTGTTGCCAAAGCTTTCTTATAAAGAATCGGTAGAACAGGCTTATTATGGAGCAAAAATTTTGCATCCTAAAACAATAAAACCTCTTCAGAATAAGAAGATACCAATTGTTGTAAAATCTTTTTATAAAAATAATGATGGTACGAGTATTATTGATATTTCAGATTTAAGTCCTGATTTATATCCTGATATTCCAATATTTATTGTAAAAGATAATCAAATTTTAATATCGGTTTCGACATTAGATTTTTCATTTATATCAGAACATAATTTAGGTGAGATATTTTCATTATTGTCAAAATATAGGATAAAGGTTAATTTAATGCAATCATCTGCAATTAATTTTTCAGTTTGCGTTACAAATAATAAATTTAAGGTTCCAAAATTTATTAGTGAATTAAAAAAGACATTTAAAGTTTTATATAATGATGATTTATCGTTAATTACAATAAGGCATTATAATAATATTGCAATTAAAAAGATGATAGCAAATAGAAAAATACTTTTGGAGCAAAAAAGTAGACATACAGTACGATTTGTTGTGCGATAATTTTTTTATAAAAAAAACAAAAATTGTTTTTGCTATAATAAATTTATTTATAATTTTGCATTCGCTTTCACGGAGAGGTGGGAGAGTGGCTTAATCCACCGGTTTGCTAAACCGGCGTACGGTCGATGCCGTACCGGGGGTTCGAATCCCCCCCTCTCCGCAAAAAAAAGTAAAAATATTTTTGGAATAGTTCTTTTTTTTAATTTTAATTTTTACTTTTGCAACCGCAATAAAAAACGGGTTTGTTTTATTGCTGAAAAATATTCGGGGCGTAGCGCAGTCCGGTTAGCGCATCTGCTTTGGGAGCAGAGGGTCGCAGGTTCGAATCCTGCCGCCCCGACTTGAAAATCAAAGGTTTACATTAATTTGTAAACCTTTTTTTGTTTTATTGTTATTGCTTGATTATTTACAATTTTATTGATTAATGCAAATATAAGAAGGTTTTGATTTAAACAGTCCTTAATATATTTCAAGATAATTTTAATAATGATATTGAGAGCTTCGCTTTGAGCGAAACTATCAATCTTGCTAAATTTGAAAAATTATAGTTAGCTTTTGATAAACTAATTGAAAATTTATGCACATTAGCAAGT
>JAADEE010000054.1 GCA_013153575.1 Chlorobiota bacterium | reverse complement strand
CCCCCATATTATATAAGGTGTCTTTTATTCTATTAATTTCAGGATAAAGTTTAAAAACTGAATTCTCAAAATCATTAATAATCAAACCTTTCCATTCTTTTACAGGACGTTTTATTAATTCATTCAAAGAAATATTTGGTTTTAAAGGTTTTATATTTGAAAAAGCATCTTTCGTACTTACATGAATATTTGGTTTTACAAGAATAATGAAATAAGAGTTTAAATCTAAATCAATATCAGAAAATATATTTCCTGTTCCTTCTGCAAAAGTTGGTTTGTTTTTTATAAAGAAAGGACAATCACTTCCTAATTTTTGAGCATAATTAATAAGTTTTTTTTCTGAAATTCCTAAATTAAAATATTCATTTAAAGAACTTAACATATAACTTGCATCAGCAGAACCACCACCTAATCCGGCACCCAAAGGCACATTTTTATGAAGATGTATTTTTAAATTTGGAATTTTATAATCATTCTGCAAAAGTTTATATGCTTTTAATACTAAATTATCTTTTTCTGAAACATCAATCTTTATTCCTGAGCTATAAAACTCAGTTTCTTCATTAGTTTCAACAAATTCAAGAACATCAGAAAGCTCAATAGGATAAAAAATAGTTTCCAGATTATGAAAACCATCTTTTCTTTTTTCTGTAATATTTAAACCTATATTTATTTTAGTATTAGGAAAAACAAGCATAATAATATTTTTTTCTAACAAAAAACAATCGTAATAAACAATAATTCAGGCAATTATATAAGTGTTAAAATCTTTAACAACTTTTTGCTCATAAAACTTCAAATATAATTACTAAATTTACAAACTCAACATAAAAACTAAAAAGATATGATTTTACTTGATTTTGAAGAACCTATCGGCAAACTTCAGGAACAATTAGAAAAAGCAAAAGAAATAGGTGAGCAATCAGGAGTTGATGTTAGCACAACAATTAAAGATTTAGAAAATAAAATAAAAGAAACCACAAAAGAGATATATTCAAATCTTACTCCTTGGCAACGTGTACAAGTTTCGCGTCATCCTGAAAGACCATATACGCTATCATACATTAATTACATGACAGGTGGAGATTTTATTGAATTACATGGAGATAGAGGTGTAAAAGATGATAAAGCTATGGTTGGTGGGTTTGGAACCTTAAATGGTGAAACTGTTATGTTCATAGGGCAACAAAAAGGTTTTGACACAAAAAGCAGGCAATACCGTAACTTTGGAATGGCAAACCCTGAAGGATACCGTAAGGCTTTACGCCTAATGAAACTTGCCGAAAAGTTTAACAAACCCATTGTAACTCTTATTGACACTCCCGGAGCATACCCTGGTTTAGAAGCTGAAGAAAGAGGACAAGGAGAAGCTATTGCAAGAAATATTTATGAAATGTTTCGTCTTAAAGTTCCGGTTGTTTGTGTAATTATTGGAGAAGGTGCATCAGGCGGAGCAATAGGAATTGGTGTTGGAGATAGAGTTTTAATGCTTGAAAACACTTGGTATTCTGTTATTTCACCTGAATCTTGTTCTTCAATTTTATGGAGAAGTTGGGAGCATAAAGAAAAAGCTGCAAATGCTTTAAAATTAACTTCCGATGATATGCTTTCAAATGGTTTAATTGATGGAATTATAAAAGAACCTCTTGGAGGAGCTCATGTAAATCCTGAAGAAATGTATAAAACTTTAAAAGAAACTCTTATAAAAGAAATTTCTGAACTTAAAAAGTTAGATCCAATTGAAAGAATTAATAAAAGAATGGATAAATTTGTAAATATTGGAGTTTACAATGAAAATTAATATTCTGATATACATTTAGTTATAGTAGAGACAGTCCAAAAGGCTGTCTCTATTTTTAACCAAAAGCACGACTAAATAAAATGGCAAAACAAACAGGAAAATCATATTATAAAAAAAATACAGCTTTAGAAATTAATAATCAATTAGGGCAACTTCCACCACAAGCACCTGAAATTGAAATGGATGTTTTAGGAGCTCTTCTTTTAGAAAGAGGTAAAGATATTGTTGTACTTGATATTTTAACACCTGAAAGTTTTTATAAACCTGAACATCAAAAAATTTTTCAAGCAATACAAGACCTTTCAACAAACCACCAACCCATTGATTACCATACTGTTATTGATAAACTTAAAAAAAATGGCACACTAGAAGAAGTTGGAGGACCGGGTTTTGTTGTTAGCCTGTCTCAAAGAATTGGTTCTTCGGCACATATTGAATACCATTCAAAAATTATTGCCGAAAAATATATACAAAGAGAGCTTATTCGCGTAAGTTCAGAAATACAAGCAAAAGCATATGACGACTCTGAAGATGTTGATGATTTGCTTGAATTTTCACAACAACAAATGTTTGATTTAGCCTTAGGCAGTGTAAAAAAAGACGCTGTAAAAATGGAACACGTACTTGATGAAGCCATACAACAAATTGAAGATGCAAAAAACAGAGAAGATGGTTTAAGTGGAGTTCCTTCAGGTTTTTCAAGTTTAGACAGAATAACATCAGGTTGGCAAAATTCAGATATGGTTATTCTTGCAGCACGTCCTTCAATGGGTAAAACAGCATTTGTTCTTTCAATGTCAAGAAATATGACTGTAAATCATGGAAAATCAGTTGCTTTTTTCTCATTAGAAATGTCAGCAGTTCAGCTTGTTACAAGATTAATATCTTCTGAAACAGAACTTGGAAGTGAAAAACTAAGAAGTGGTAACTTAAAAGATTATGAATGGCAACAATTAGAACATAAAATTACAAATCTTGAAAAAGCAAAACTTTTTATTGATGATACTCCTGCAATAAGTCTTTTTGAATTACGCTCAAAATGCCGAAAATTAAAAACTCGCGAAAATATTGACCTTGTTATTATTGATTACCTTCAATTAATGACAGGACCTAAAGAAACAAAAGGAAACAGAGAACAAGAAGTTAGTACAATTTCAAGAGGATTAAAAGCAATTGCTAAAGAATTAAACTTACCGATTATTGCATTATCTCAGCTAAACCGTTCAGTTGAAATGCGTTCGGGTAATAAAAGACCTCAACTTTCAGACCTTAGAGAATCCGGAGCAATCGAGCAAGATGCCGATATTGTTATGTTCATTCACCGACCTGAAAAAATGGGAATGCTCGAAGATGAAAATGGCAATTCTACAAAAGGAATGGCTGAATTAATAATTGCAAAACACAGAAACGGTGCTGTTACAGATGTTCAACTTCGCTTTAGAGAAGAATTTGCCAGATTTGAAGATTATAATGACAGTTTTATTTCACCTTTAGAAGATATAACAAGCAATGGAAATGTTGCAACATTTGAATCTAAAATTAATAATAGTGATATTGATGATGGATTCTTCGACGATGATTTAGGTCCAAATAATGCATTTGACAATAATAACTTTGAAGATGCTCCGTTTTAAAAAATAAAATTATGATTGCACAAAAAAAAATAATTATCTTTTTATTGTTTTTAGTTTCTATATTTTATTCAAATAAAATATTAGGAAATGCAATTTTAATACCTATGGACGAAAGTCAGAAAAACCACCTAAAAGCCTATGGCATAACATATTGGGTTTTACAAAATGGTTTAGAAGCAAATTGGCTTTTAAATTACAGAGGCGGAAGTTTTACATTCGATTATGTAAAAGACATTGCAGATGAATGTATAATAAGAGGGGTTAGTTATGAAGTTATTAGCGATGCTGAACTTTCAATAATATATAACCGTATTGCAAGTCCAGAAGTTAATATGGACAAAATTAAATTAGAAAAAGCTCCCAAAATTGCAGTTTATTCACCCGAAGGAAAACAACCTTGGGATGATGCTGTAACTCTTGTTCTTACCTATGCAGAAATTAAATATGATAGAATTTATGATAAAGAAATTGTAAACGGAGAACTTTCAAAATATGATTGGTTACACTTGCATCATGAAGACTTTACAGGACAATATGGAAAATTTTATGGAGCTTACAGGTATGCAAGTTGGTATAAAGAAGCAAAAAAAAAGGCAGAAGCAGATGCTCAAATTTTAGGTTTTAATAAAGTTTCAAAACTAAAATTATTTGTTGCAAAACGAATTAAAGAATATGTTTTTAGTGGAGGTTTTTTATTTGCAATGTGCTCTGCAACTGACTCTTACGACATTGCTCTTGCAGCTGAAAATACTGACATTTGCGAGTCTATGTTTGATGGAGATCCTGCAGACCCAAATTGCCAAGAAAAACTTGATTTCTCAAAAACTTTAGCATTTAAGGATTTTACACTTGTTAGAAATCCTATGGAATATGAATTTTCAAATATTGATGCTACACAAAATAAAACAAGAAGAAGCTTAAACGAAAAAAATGACTTTTTTACATTATTTGATTTTTCTGCAAAATGGGATCCTGTACCTACAATGCTTTGTCAAAATCATACAAAAATAATACATGGTTTTATGGGGCAAACAACTGCATTTACAAAAGATTACATAAAATCAAATGTTCTTATAATGGGTGAACTAAAATCACAAAATGAAGCTCGTTATATACATGGAGAACTTGGGCAAGGAACTTGGACTTTTTATGGAGGACATGACCCCGAAGATTACAGACATTATGTAGGAGATCCTAAAACAGAACTAAAACTTCATCCAAATTCACCCGGATATAGACTAATTTTAAATAATATACTTTTTCCTGCTGCTAAGAAAAAGAAGAAAAAAACATAAAAAAAGTCGATTAAAAAAATCGACTTTACTCATTAAGTATCTTAAAAATAATAACATACTATTCTTTATTTTTAGCAACTCTAAAACCAATAGTTTCAGCCTTATGATCTTGAGTATTATAATACCTTTTTGTAATTCTTAAAGAACTTTCATAGTCATTAAAATTTCCTCCTCTACTCACTCTATTTAAAGATCCTTTTTCACAAACAGGATTATCTTTAGGACTATTTTCATAAAATTTCTCTAAATAAACATCAAAGCACCACTCTTGAGCATTACCGGTCATATCATAAATTCCTAAATCATTAGGTTTTAATTCACCAACATTATGTAACATATTACTTGTTCCTGCAAACCAAGCAACCTCACTTGCATTATTACTTCCACTATATGCATATTGTTTTCTATTTACACCACCTCTTGCCGCATATTCCCATTCAGCTTCAGTTGGCAATCTATATCCATTAGCATTTTTATCAAATGTTACAACAAATGTTTTCTTTTTATCATCTCTGTTTATTCTATAACATCTTTGTAAATGTTCAATTCTACTTAGCCAATTACAATAAAGTATTGCTTCTTCCCAACTTACATTAGTTGCTGCCATTCTAGGTTCTCCTTCCGGCATATCAAGTCCTGCAGTTCTGCAAAATCCCATATATTCTTCAACAGTAACTTCATATTTACCAATATAAAAACTATTTAAATTTACAGTATGATCAGGAAATTCATCATAATATTTACTTTCATTAATTCCCATTCTATACATGCCACCCTCTACAAAAACCATTTCTGGAATTTTATTTTGAGAATTAATAGAGGTAATAATTAATAAAAATGAAAGTGTAAAAAATGTATTCTTCATAATTTTATTTTTTAATTTAATGTATTTACAAATATATAAAAATTTAGCTTATATAAATTAATTTGTTTTTTAATTCTTAAATAAGAATAAAAGAAAATTTTAAGCATATAAATAAAAAAAGTAAAAAAATATTCTTTTTTAAAAATATAGTTTTTATATTTGCATCCGCTTTCGGAGAGATGGCAGAGTGGTCGAATGCGGTAGTCTTGAAAACTATTGTACCCACAAGGTACCGGGGGTTCGAATCCCTCTCTCTCCGCAACAAAAAAGTCAAATTGTT